>NZ_BBSK01000009.1:0-170340 GCF_001319805.1 Burkholderia sp. E168m22 | reverse complement strand
CCTTGCACCGGCGCCAGCGGATTCGCACCACCGCCAATCCCGCCCAGTGCGCCCGTTGCCGTGCCGAGCGCATTGCTCAGCGTCCCGTCGCCGTATTCAACGCCCCGTCAACGCACCTGCCGGGTTGCCCCCAACGAGCGCACCCGTCACCTGGTTCACCACGCCCTGCACCGCCCCGAGCGGCTGCATCGTGCCACCGCCACCACCGAGTGCGCCGGTCACCGCCCCCACGGCGCCCGACAGCACTTGCCCCGGCTCGCCGAGCGATGTCTGGATCGCGCCCGACCCGCCCGCCGTCACGGTGACCGAGCCCAGCGGCGACGTGCCCGTCGCGACCAGCCCGACCGACACGCTGTTCGTCGGCGGATTGACGATCACCTGCGGGATCGGGAGCGAGTCGAGCGCCCCCGCCATCGCGGAACCCGAAGCCAGCACCCCGAACACCGTCGCGACCGACAACGCCACACCCGTCAATTTAAAATTCTGTCCCATCGTTATTTTCCCCATCTCGGTTGGCACTACGTTGACAAAGCATGGGGACGGATTGCACGAAGCGTGCCAATTCCAAAAACGGGATTGATTCGTCTGCCTAACGACCGGTAATAACGTTTTTTAATCGATTTCAGGCGAAATTCCTGAATTGCGGAGCCCGAATCGTCTGATGAAAAAGGCCGCCGGAACGCGGATGTAACGTAACGTTTGCGAGCCCCGTAGTAACGTGTTCCGGTACATTCCGCGTAACGTCGAAACACGCGGGCACGATGGGACCCCATACCGCCATAGTGGACTGCCCATTACGCATTTCAACAATATGAAAATGCATTGATAAATCGCGAATTTGCTGATTTTCTTTTATCGCGCGATTTTCTTTCTTATCGATTACGCAGATCATTTCCAATTGCGCGGATTTCGATAAGCCGGACAGCAGAATGAAAAACTGTGAAGCATGCGCATGGCCACCGGCACGTGCCGGCGGCCGAAGCCGCATCTGCGCGCCGCGGGCTCAGCCGAAGCGTGCGGGCCGGTACGGATGGGGATCGATATAGGTAGGCGCGCCCGTCATCATTTCGGCGAGCAGGCGGCCGGTCGCGGGCCCGAGCGTGAGCCCGTGATGGCAATGGCCGAACGCGAACCACAGATGACGGTGCCGCGGCGCCGGCCCGATCACTGGACGCATGTCGGGCGTACATGGCCGCATCCCGAGCCATGGCTGAGGATCGAGCCGCTCGCCGATGCCGAACGCGTCACACGCCAGCGGTTCGGCGCGCGCGAGCTGCACGCCGGTCGGCGGCGCGTCGGGCAGCGCGATCTCGACGCCCGTCGTGAGCCGCAGGCGGCCGCCCTCCATCGGCGCGACGACGAAGCCTGCCTCGGTATCGCACACGGGCACGTTCAGCGGCGTGCGCGTCGGCCGGTAATGCATGTGATACCCGCGCTTCGCGCGCAGCGGAATCCGGTAGCCGAGCGGCGCGAACACCTGATCGGACCACGGCCCGAGCGCGACCACGGCCGAGCGCGCCGAGATCGGCCCGTGTTCGGTCCGGACCTGCCAGCCGTCGTCGACCTGCACGAGCGTCGTCGCGTCGCCGCGCACGAACGTGCCGCCGTCGCGCTCGAACAGCCGCGCATACGCCTTGGTCAGCCCACCGGGACTCGACACGGTCTTCGGGTCCTGCCAGTGAAACGCGCCGCAGAACGCGTCGCCGATACCGGGCTCGCGCGCACGCAGCGCATGCACGTCGAGCACCGTCATCCGCAGCCCGTGCGCGGCGGCCACCCGCTGCTGCGCGCGCGCTTCCGCATCGAACAGCGCGGGCGAACGGAACGCCTCGATCCAGCCGCCGTCGTGCACGAGCGGCTGCGCGTCGGTGCGCGCGAGCAGCACATCGTGCTCAACGACGCTCGCCGCGACGAGCGGCAGCAGGTCGCGCGCGGCGGCCGCGAGCCGCCGCGGCGACGATTCGCGCCAGAAGCGCGCGAGCCAGCCTGCATACGCGGGCAGCGCGCGGTAGTCCCAATAAAGATCGACCGAGCGGTTGCGCGCATAGCGCAGCAGCGTGCCGAGCCGGCGCGGAAACGCATACGGCACGACCGACGAGCGCTCGATCAGCCCCGCATTGCCGTGGCTGGTTTCCTCGCCGGGCGCGCGCCGATCGACGAGCACGACGCGCAGCCCGCGATCCTGCAGATGCAGCGCCGACGACACGCCGACGATGCCGGCCCCCAGAACGATCACGTCGAAATCCATGCTTCCCCGCCCTGTGTCGAGATGGATGCGCGGTGCGCCGGCCCCGCGGCCGGCACGCGGCGGCGCTTACTTCGCGATGATGTCGCGCTTGAAATACTTCTGCGACAGCGCGCTCAGCGTGCCGTCCTTCTTCAGCGCGTCGAGCGCGCCGACGATCTTCGCCTGCAGCGCCTTGTCGTTCTTGCGCAGCCCGAAGCCGGTGCCTTCGCCGAGCGTCGCCGGATCCTTCAGCGGCTCGCCGACGATCTGGTAGTCGCGGCCGGCCGGCTTGTCGAGGAATCCGTCCTGCGCGGTCTGCGCCTCCTGCACGGCCGCGTCGAGACGCCCCGCGACGAGATCGGCGTAGATCTGGTCCTGATCCTGGTACGACACCACGGCCACGCCCGCATTGGCCCAGTGCGCCTTCAGGAAATCCTCCTGCGACGAACCCTGCAGCACGCCGACGTGCTTGCCGCGCAGGCTCGCGACGTCGGGTTTCAGCGGCGAGCCGCGCTTCGCGACCATCACGATCGGCACCACGTAGATCGGCGGCGTGAAGTCGATGCTCTGCTTGCGCTTCGCGGTGATGTTCATCGCCGAGTTGATCGCGTCGAACTTGCGCGCCTGCAGCGCCGGGATCAGCCCGTCGAACGCATTCTCGACCCACACGCACTTCATGTTCAGCTTCGCGCACACCGCGTTGCCGACGTCGACGTCGAAACCCTGCAGCTGACCGGACGGCGTCTTGCTCTCGAACGGCGGATAGGCGGCTTCGATCCCGAAGCGCAACGTGGTCGGTTCCGCATGGGCCGTGACGGCCACGCACGCGAGCGCCGCAGCGGCGCAGAGGGAAAGCTTCCGGTTCATGACGGTTCTTCTGTTCTGGAGTGAGGCGATGAAGATCGGTCGCGCGACGCCCACGGGCGGGCGCCGGTCGGCATTCGAGGCAGGCGGTGGCCGCTTGCCGACGCGCCGAGTTCTGCACGCTAAATATAGACTCAAAGTCTACTATAGACTATAGGGGATACGAGAACGTCACGCCGCCGCACCTCGCCAAAATTTCGTCACCCACTCAGAACATCATTGATTTCACGGTGTTTTTCATACGCCACGTAAAGAATCAAAGTCTCGAAAAGAAAAATCCCATCGGTTTTGTTTGTCTATATTAGACTTTTAGTCCACAACTCACCTCACCGGACGCCGTCTTTCGAGACTTTCCGTCCAGCCCGAACCGGAGATGTCCCCATGACGCAAACCGTCCCCACCCTGCCACTGACCGTGGACGAAGCCGCGGTGCGCGCGGCGCTGCCATCGCTCGACGTGCTCGGCACGCTGCGCCGCATGTTCGCGTCGCTCGCCGCGGCGCGCGCGGTGCAGCCGCCGCAGACACTCACGCTGTTTCCCGACCAGGCCGGCGACTTCATCACGTATCTGGGCGCACTCGCCGACGAGCAGGTGTTCGGCGCGAAGCTGTCGCCGTATGTCGTGACAGGCGGGAAACCGATCGTCACCGCATGGACCGCATTGATGTCGATGCAGACCGGCCAGCCGCTGATGTGGTGCGACGCCGGGCTGCTGACCGTCGAGCGCACGGCCGGCACGACGGCGCTCGCGGTCGACTGCCTCGCGCCGCGCGACGCGCGCCATCTCGCGATCGTCGGCGCGGGCGCGGTCGGCCTTGCACACCTGAAGCACACGGCGGCACTGCGCGACTGGGCCTCGATCCGCGTGTACTCGCCCGCGCTGGCCGGCAACGCGGCGCTGCAGGCGAGCCTCGCCGCGCTCGACCCGCGCGCCCGCGCGGCGGCGAGCGTCGAGGCCTGCGTGCGCGACGCGGACGTGGTGATGCTGTGCACGTCGTCGGGCACGCCCGTGCTCGGCGACGGGATGCTCACGCGCCCCGCGCTCGTCACGTCGATCAGTACGAACGTCGCACGTGCCCACGAAATCCCGCCCGCGTGGCTGCCGGACATGGACGTCTACTGCGACTACCGGCACACGACGCCCGCGAGCGCCGGCGAGATGCAGATCGCGGCTGCCGAGCACGGCTGGGATGCCGGCCGGATCGTCGGCGACCTGCCCGCGCTCGTCGCCGGCACCTGCGCGGCGCCGTCGCGCACGCGTCACGCGCTGTTCCGCTCGATCGGCCTCGGGCTCGAGGACATCGCGATCGCGCACGCGCTGTACACGCATCTGACGCACGCATGAGCGGCACGCGTACGCGGGGCCGATACAATGGCGCAACCGCCGCCGCGGCCGCGCGCGGGCGCACGGGCATGCCGCCCCACGGTGCGCCGGCCCGCCGGCCCGACACGCTGCCCGGCTCCCGCCCACCCGAGATCGCGACACCGATGCGCAAGAAGAAATCTCCCGTCAAAGACCTGCTGCTCACCCGCTATGCGCCGATCGCCGACGGTATCGCCGCCCTGTTCTTCCCGTACGCGGAAGTCGTGATCCACGACCTGCACGACCAGACCGTGCTGTATCTCGCGAACAATCTGTCGAAGCGCGAGGTCGGCGACGATTCCGCGCTCGAGGAAATCGATCATTCGGCGCGCGAGCGCGTGATCGGCCCGTACGAGAAGCTGAACTGGGACGGCCGGCGGATGCGCTGCGTCAGCAACGTGCTGTTCGACGACGAAGGCCGGCCGGCCGGGATGATGTGCATCAACTTCAACATCGCGGTGTTCGACGAGGTGCGCGCGACGCTCGACCTGTTCATCAAGGGCGCGGGCGTCGTCGCGCAACCCGACGAACTGTTCCGCGACGACTGGCAGGAGCGCATCAACACGTTCCTGCACGGCTGGCTGCGCGAGCGGCAGGTCGGGCTGAACGGGCTCACGCGCGAGCACCGGCGCGAACTCGTCGAGGCGCTGTACGCGGAAGGCGCGTTCCGCGGCAAGAGCGCGGCGAACTACGTCGCGAACGTGCTCGGGATGGGACGCGCGACGGTCTACAAGCACCTCAAGCACCTGAAGGAAACGCAAGGCGACGCCTGAGCGCGATGCGGCGGGCGTGATGACGGCACGCTCCGGACACCGGTACCGGACTGCCGATTCCGCGTCGAGCCTTCGCGATGCGCGGACGTGCCCCGGATTCCGCCCGGGCCTGCGGACGACGGAGCTTGGAAGCATAAAGTGATATAGTCGCAGTTACACTTTTTTACCGCCCCGTATCGCCCATGACGACCGCTCCCACTCCGACTGCCCGCCCGACCCTGACCGTCGAAATCTGGTCCGACCTGATCTGCCCGTGGTGCTGGATCGGCAAGCGCCGCTTCGACGAGGCGCTGGCCGCGTTCGCGCACGCCGACCGCGTCGACGTCGCGCTGCGCGCGTACCGGCTGATGCCCGGCCAGCCCGTCGAGCCGGTCGAGGCGATGCTGGCGGGCAAATACCGGATGTCGCCCGCGCAGGTCGACCAGATGCTGCGCCAGGTGACCGATGCAGCGGCGAGCGTCGGGCTGCGCTACGACCTGCCCGGCACGCTGGTCGGCGACACGCTCGACGGCCACCGGCTCGTGAAGCTCGCGGAAGCCACGGGCCGCGCGCACGCGCTGACCGAGCGACTCTATCGCGCGTACTTCTGCGAACACGGCTCGCTGTTCGATCATGCCGCGCTGACCGAATTCGCGGTCGAAGCCGGGCTCGAGCGCGCGGCCGTCGAAGCGGTGCTGCGCAGCGATGCGTACCGCGACGAAGTCGAAGCCGACATCGCGCGCGCCGCGCAGATCGGCGGGCGCGGCGTGCCGCTGTTCGTGTTCGGCGGTCGCTACGCGGTGTCGGGCGCGCAGCCGGCCGACGCGTTCGCGCAGGCGCTCGACCAGGCGTGGCGCGACGGCATCGTCGCACTCGACGGCAACGATGCGGCCGCCTGCGGCCCGGACGGCTGCGAACTGCCGGCCCGGTCGTAATCCGCATCGATTACTTCGCGCGCGTCCCGCCCGGACGCGCCACTACGCGACGCTCCTGCCACAAACCGGCAGGATGCCCGCGCCGGCGACCTCTACAATGCATCCTTCAAATAACGATCAGAAGGCTGCAAGCCCATGACCCACGGGATTCACGGCGAGAAGCGCTGGTACGCGCTGATCGTGCTCTGTCTCGGCGTGCTGATGATCGTGCTCGACAGCACGATCGTGAACGTTGCGCTGCCGTCGATCAGTACCGACCTCCACTTCACCGAAACGGCCCTCGTCTGGGTCGTCAACGCGTACCTGCTGACGTTCGGCGGCTGCCTGCTGCTCGGCGGCCGGCTCGGCGACCTGTACGGCCAGCGGCGCATGTTCCTCGCGGGCCTCGTCGTGTTCACGCTCGCGTCGCTCGCCTGCGGCCTCGCGCAATCGCAGGCGATGCTGATCGCCGCGCGCGCGGTGCAGGGGCTCGGCGGCGCGGTCGTGTCGGCCGTCTCGCTGTCGCTGATCATGAATCTCTTCACGGAACCCGGCGAACGCGCGCGTGCGATGGGCGTCTACGGCTTCGTCTGCGCGGGCGGCGGCAGCATCGGCGTGCTGCTCGGCGGACTGCTGACGAGCTCGCTGTCGTGGCACTGGATCTTCCTCGTCAACCTGCCGATCGGCGTCGCGGTCTATGCGATGTGCGTCGCGCTGCTGCCGCGCGTGCGTGCGCCGGCCGGCGCCGCGCGGCTCGACGTCGCCGGCGCGATCACGGTAACGGCATCGCTGATGCTGGCCGTCTACGGGATCGTCGGCGGCAACGAGGCCGGCTGGCTGTCGACGCAGACCGTCGCACTGATCGGCGCGGCCGTCGTGCTGCTCGCGCTGTTCATCGCGATCGAGTCGCGCGCCGCGCATCCGCTGATGCCGCTCACGCTGTTCGCCGCGCGCAACGTGGCGCTCGCGAACGCGATCGCCGTGCTGTGGGCGGCCGCGATGTTCGCGTGGTTCTTCCTGTCCGCGCTGTACATGCAGCGCGTGCTCGGCTACGGGCCGCTGCAGGTCGGCCTCGCGTTCCTGCCGGCGAATTTGATCATGGCCGCGTTCTCGCTCGGGCTGTCGGCGCGCATCGTGATGCGTTTCGGCATCCGCGGCCCGACTGCCGCCGGCCTGCTGCTCGCGGCGTGCGGCCTCGCGCTGTTCTCGCGCGCGCCGGTCGACGGCGGTTTCGTGTGGCACGTGCTGCCCGGCATGACGCTGCTCGGCATCGGCGCAGGCGTCGCGTTCAACCCGGTGCTGCTCGCCGCGATGAACGACGTCGACCCGGCCGATTCCGGGCTCGCGTCGGGCATCGTCAACACGTCGTTCATGATGGGCGGCGCGCTCGGGCTCGCGATCCTCGCGAGTCTCGCCGGCGCCCGCACCGACGCGCTCGCGGCGGCGCAAGCCACGCCGCTCGACGCGCTGAACGGCGGCTACCACGCGGCCTTCGCGTTCGGCGCGGCGTTTGCCGCCGTGGCCGCGCTGACCGGTTTGGCGCTGCGCATCCGGCCGCCCCGCGCGATCGAAGGCACCGGCCCTGCGATGCACTGACCGTCGGCGGGGGAACCGGGAGCCGGGAGCCGAGAACCGAGAACCGAGAACCCGCATCGGATCAGGGCACGCATTGTCGCGCCTCTTTTTTATGCGCGTCGGACGCGCGCCGCTTAAGCCCGGTTCGTCATCGCTTTCGGGCCGATCATCACCGTCGGCCGCGCCCCTGCTCAAACGCCCGTTTCACGTCCCGCCGGCCGCCGCCGTGCGCGCCTCCCCGGCCGATTTTTAACGCAGTCGTACGTTGACGCGTCACTTTTGCGACAATGGCGGACTTTGATGCGCGCGCCGCGGCCGCGCGCCGCCGCCGAACGCCGCATAACCGCCTGCTCCCGATGTCGCTTCCCCATATCGATCTGCTGTACTCGCTGTCCGGCCTGTTCGTCGGCGTTCTCGTCGGCCTGACGGGTGTCGGCGGCGGTTCGTTGATGACGCCGATTCTCGTGCTGCTGTTCGGCGTCCACCCCGCGACGGCGGTCGGCACCGACCTGCTGTACGCAGCCGCGACCAAGGCCACCGGTACGCTCGTCCACGGCCTGAAAGGCTCGATCGACTGGCGCATCACGGGCCGGCTCGCCGCGGGCAGCGTGCCGGCCGCGGCGCTCACGCTGTGGTGGCTGCATACGCACGGGATGAACACGCCGGGCACCGCGCGGATGATCCAGCTCGTCTTGGGCATTGCACTGCTGCTCACGTCGCTCGCGCTGATCTTCCGCCCTCAACTGACCGCGTTCGCCGCCCGCAACCCGCTCGCGCCGAGCCCCGCGCGCACGCTGTGGTCGACCGTGCTGACGGGCGCCGTGCTCGGCGTGCTCGTGTCGATGACGTCGGTCGGCGCCGGCGCGATCGGCGTCACCGTGCTTCTGCTGCTGTATCCGCTGCTCGCGACGACCCGCATCGTCGGTTCCGACATCGCGCATGCAGTGCCGCTCACGCTGGTCGCGGGCATGGGCCACTGGCTGCTCGGCTCGGTCGACTGGTCGATGCTGCTGTCGCTGCTGCTCGGCTCGCTGCCGGGCATCGTGATCGGCAGCCTGCTGTCGGCGCGCGCGCCCGAGCGGCTGCTGCGCAACCTGCTCGCGTCGACCCTGGTCGCGGTCGGCGTGCGGCTCGTGCTGGCGTAAGCGGCCTCTCACGCCTGCCGAAATGCGCCGCCTCAGTGCGTGCCCCCAAACCACCTGTCGCCTGTCTTGACGGACGACCAAGCGGGTTTCACGACATACCGGTCAGGGCACGTGCAACAGGCAAGTATTTCGCCAGGATGCCCAGCATGGTGGCGGCCTCGGCTTTCGACACCGGCGGAAACGGCGAAACGTACGACGTGCCGTTGCGTCGCTCGTGTGCCTTCGTGATGAAAGCGAATTCCGGGGCGCTCACACCCAACGAGGTGGAGACGCGCTGGATAGCCAGGTTGCGGCCGGCATCTTTGGTCCTCACCTCGTAGAACTCCAGAACAGCCTGTACGACCTGGAAGTAGCCTTCGTAGGCCAAGGTAAATACCTGCAAATGCCGGGCGGGATCCAGTTCGTCGGCAGTGGCCTTGTAATCCTCCGCATTGCGCAGGAAGCCCGCGATTGCCCCGGGTGTCGGCGCAACCGCATCGAAGGCTCTCGTCTTGATAAGGTTTTCGTATTCGGTCGGACGTGACATCACAAAATCCTCAAAGTCGGTCCCTGGGCGATCTGCGCGATGACGGGATCGCTATCGACCAGCGCGGCCCATTCGGCAGGTTCGTACAACGAGAAGTTGATGGGACGCTGCAGATCATGCTCGGCGGCGTGCAAGGCTTCGGCCAACTCGAGAAGCTGGGCGTCGCCGATGACGATCAGGTCGATGTCGCTTCGGCTGCTGTCGGTACCCTTGGCCACCGAGCCAAACACGAAGGCCGTGGAAATATGCCCGGCAAAAGGCGACAAGGCTTCCTTCAACGGCTCTGCGACAGCGAACGTCTTTCGCGCAATCTCGACGAGTTCCGGATAGAGGACGAAGTCCGTATTGGCGCGGATGCTCCGCTGCCGGCCTCGGCGCGCGTCTTCCTTGAGTACGCCGGCCTCGATCAGCCGGTCTATCTGCTTTTGAGCGCTGCCGTGTCCACTGCTTGCCAGACGCAGCAATTCCTGCAGCGTAAAGCAGCGGTCGGGTTCTAGCAGCGTGGCACCCAGCACACGTTGCATGCCGGGTGTGAGGAGAAAGTCGGCGACGCCCACAAAAATCCTTGAGTCGGGGATGACTGTCCTCATTATGAGGATTTTTCACTTAATCCTCAACAGAAGGACACAAATCCCCATTTTGAGGATTAAGTGTGCCGTCATCTGCGACTTCCGAGGCGACGCACGCTGCTCCGACACAAAAGCCAATGCCCCGGGAGTCCGGAACAACAGCGACGTCACCAACGCACGCGACCTGAAGCACTGGCCCGCATTGCGCGAGTGCACTTGTTCGTCGCGTCGCGGCGGGCATCGCCCGCCGCCCGCCACGCTTACTGCCCCTGCTGCTGCAGTTTCTGCTGCTTCAACTGCTGCGTGCGCGCCTGCAGCTTCAGCACGCGCTGCAGCGCGGTGCGGTTCGCGAGGATGCCGTCGTAGAAGTTGGCGAGATCGCCCTTCAGCGCGGTCCGCGACGCGTCGTTCAGGTAGATCATGTGGCCCGACGGGTAGTTCTTGATCGTCAGGTTCTGCGCCTTGAGCGTCGGATCGAGCGGCATCTGCGCGAGCGTCAGCTCCGTCTGGTGGAACGGCGTGACGGCGTCGAAATAGCCGTTCGCCGACAGCACCTTCAGGTCCGGGTTCACGCTCATCGTCGACGCCAGGTCGCCGGCCGTGTACAGCGTATTGCCGCCGCCCTTGTTCGCGCCGGTCGGGTCGATGTGACTGAAGTCCCAGTTGTTGAAGACCTGGTCGTTCAGGTCCACGAACGACGACGTCGACGTGTACTTGAGGTCGGTGTTGATGTAGCTGTTCCACAGCACCGTGTATGCGCCGCCGACGTTCGTGATCGACGGATCGTTGCTGCCCGAGTTCGGCAGGATGTACGGCGCGATGCCCTTGCCCGTGAAGTTCGCGCGACCGTCGTACTGGCCGATCTGGGTGCCCGGCACCAGCGTCAGGAAGAACGTGTACGGCGGGTTGTCATCCGACGACGGCACGTTGCCGAGCGCGGCCGGGTTGCCGAAGGTCTGGATCAGCGACGTCGGGTCCGTGCCGATGTACGCGCCCATCTGCTGCGCGGTCGCGAGCTTCAGGTTCAGCCGCACGTTCACGAAGCCGCCGTCCTGCGGGTTCGGCTTCTGCGCGAGCGGCGCGAGCGTGTTGTCCGCGTAGTTGCGGGCCTGGACCATGTACGCGTCGAGATCGGTCGGCGTCGGGTTGAGCGTCGTCTTCTTCCAGTAGAACGCGTCGGCCGCGAGCGTCGGGAACGTGCCCGGCGCGGACAGCGCGTTCGCATAGTCGAGGATCGACGACTGCAGCGTGATCCCGTTCAGGTCGATGCCGTCCTCGTGCAGCACCCACGACACGACCGCGCTGCGCGCGGTGCCGTACGACTCGCCGTACAGGAACTTCGGCGAATTCCAGCGCGAGTACTTGGTCAGGTAGCGCTGAATGAAGCGGTCGATCGAGCGCGCATCCTGGTCGGTGCCCCAGAAGTCCTTGTTCTTCGCCGGTGCGATCGCGGTCGAATAACCGGTGCCGACCGGGTTGATGAACACCAGGTCGGTGCGGTCGAGCAGGCTGTCCGGGTTGTCGAGCAGCTTGTACGGCGCGGGCGGCGTGAAGTTCGGGAACGACGACTGCAGGCGCTTCGGCCCGTACGAGCCGAGCAGCAGGTAGACCGACGACGAACCGGGGCCGCCGTTGTAGAAGAACGTGACCGGACGCGGCTTCGACGGGTCCGGATTGTCCTGCGTGTACGCGACGTAGAACATCTTCGCGTTCGGCGCCGACGTGACCGGATCGATCGTCGTCAGGTGGCCGGTGGTGGCCGTGTACTTGATCGTCTTGCCGCCGATCGTGACCTGGCGGTGCACGACCGCGGCGCCTTCCGTCGAATCCGTGACCGCGTCGTTCGGCCCGGTGCCGTACACGTCGGTGTCGACGTACGGCTGGTCGGCCGCGGCGGCGGCCGTTGCGTCGGTGGCGGCCGACGTGCTGCCGCTGGTCGTCGCAGCCGCGGTGGCGGCCGACGCGCTCGGGCTCGGCCCGTCGTCGCCGCCGCACCCCGTGACGAGCAGCGCCGCGGCCGCTGCGGCGGCGAGCGGTACGCTCAAGGTCGTTCCAAATAGCGCGAAACCGTCTTTCAAGGACTTCCGTGTCGTCATTATTGCCTCTCGAACAGAACGATAAATACCGCCGGCCGCAAAGGATCATTTGCGCCGGCGCTCCGCACCGGGAATGCATTCGTTATGCGACGCACTCCGAGTTTTTTACCGGATCGGCGAATACCGATCGGCACGATTTACCCCACCCATGTTTTTTGCAACCGCACAATGGAATCAATTCCATTGCCAACGACAATTCAATGATTCGCTGCAATACGGATTCATTCCGTGAATTTGCAGGCGCAACAAAAAAGACGGACAAAAGAACGCCGTGCAAAGCCCGCCCGGAAAAGCGTCTTCACTTCGAATAGACGAACGATCCCCCTCGGCGAGATACCGATTAATCGCGAAACGGCGATCAGCCGGGATTCGAGTCGATTGAATAAAATCGAAAGGATCGATTAACTAAACGGAAAGGAATATTCTCGTGTCTGGAATTTATTAAATTAAGTGAAAATACCGGCGCATATTAGGTTCCGGATTTATCGCCGTAAAGTAATAATTTGTTACAGCGCTCGCCATTCGGATAAAAGGCCGTACGGGACCGATTCCAGGCGACGTCAATAAAAAAGCCGGACGACGGTCCGGCTTGCTGGAGAACGCGTGGCGGGCGCCGTCAGAGCGGCACGTCGATCGTGCCGACGCCGGTCGCGATCGCGTTCGCGCCCGGCGCGGTCGAGATCGGCGGCAGGTTCGCGCTCGTCAGCGCGGGCGCGGCGCCCGGCGTGCCGCCGCGCGGCACCGTGCGGATCACCTGCGACGGCGGCAGCGGCGCGCCGTTCTTCAGATGCCGCCACATCAGGTTCAGCGCCTGCACGTTGTAGTAGTGAACCGGCACGAAGCGCGTGTCGAAGCCCGGCACCGACAGGAACGCGTCGAAGTGCTGGCCGTTCGTCACTTCGTAGAACACCAGTTGGCTGCGCCCGGCTTCGCTGATGCCGTTCTGCGCGACGTACGCGCGCGACGCATGGTTCACCGGTACGAGCGCATCGCTGCGGCCCTGCACGATGATCGCCGGCTTGCCGTGCAGGTTCGCGTTCACGCGCACCGCGTCGACGTTCGCGGGCATCCCGAGCATCCCGTTGGTCCACAGCTGGCGCAGGCACAGCGCGCCCGCGAAGCTTGCATCGGGCGTCGCAAGCCGGTGGTCGGTGCCCGCGCCGTCGTTGAACACCAGATTGATGCCGGCAGTCGGCGGCACGCCGTTGCCGACGCCGAACACGCTCGGCATCGGCGATGCAGCGGGCGCCGCGACCACGCCCGTCGCCGGGTTCGTCGTCGCGAAGCTGAAGTTGCACAGGTTGTCGGTGACGCGCGAGCGCGTGTACGCGTTCGCATAGGTGACCGCGATCGCTGGAATTGCCTGCGAATCCCACATCGGTGCCTGCAGCAGGTCGGAATCGGCCAGATAGCCGGCCGCGTGAAGTTGCGCGAGCGCGTCGGCCGCCTGGCTCTGCGTGTCGGCGCCCGCCACCAGCCCGGCCGCGGCGAGCGTCGCGCAGCGCTGCGTGCGGATCGACTGCGTGGTCGTGGCCGGCAGCGCGCTCAGGTACGGCGCGCCGGCGAGCGACGCCGACGCGGCCGCGCACGGTTCCAGCAGATTCGCGAGCGTCGCGTAATCGGCCAGCGGCCGGCCGAACGACGGCACCGGCTGGCCGCCCGCGCGGACCACCGCATTCGGCGCCATCCGCACGTTGATCTGCGGCTCGCCGACCACCACCGCGGTAATCCAGCCCCGATTGTCTTGTTCGGCGGCAGCGAGCGACGCGCCGCCGCCGTTGCTGACCGACGCGGCGATCGTCGTGATGTCGCCCGCGCGATAGCGCACGCCGTGACGCGCGCCGTCGATCACCGGTCCGAACTGCTCGTTGAGCGCCCAGTACGCGAATTCGACCGACTGCAGCGTCACGCGCCCCCAGTCCTGCTCGGGGTTCTGCTGCGAATGTGCATGCTTGAACGCATAACGGTTCGGGAAGCGGCTGTTGAATGCAGCGAGATCGCCGCTCGTCACGTTCGCGGTGAACAGGCTCGCGGTGCCGGCCAGCACCGCGTTGGCAAGCGTGCCGTCGATCAGCGTGACGGTGTCGGAACCGAGCTCGTGCGCGCCGTTGCCGCCGCCCTTGTCGTTGTAGGCCACCGCGCAGCCGCGCTTGAGCGCCCACTCGCCGGCCGCGGAAATCGCGCCGTACACGCCGCGCGAGCCCGACGACGTCGCCGTGACGATGCACGGTTGCGCGGGGTTGAAGCTCGCGGGCACCTGCACGAGCAGTGTGACGTTCTTGCTGCCGCTGCCGTCGTCGGCGTACGCGAGATATTCGGTGCCGGGGATCTTGCCTTCGCCGAGCGTGTCGTTGCCGTCGAGGTCGACGTTCGGCCCCCAGAAGCGGCCATAGCCGCCGTTCGCACTCATGTCGACGAGCGCGCGATAGTTCGACCAGATGGCGAGACGGCGCAATTCGGCGCTGGTCGGCCGCGACGGGTTCGCGAACCCGGGCGCAGTCGCCGCCGCGAGGCCGGTCTTGCCGAGGCCGGCCGTCAGCAGGTCGTCGCTCGCGCCGTCGTAGGCCGTCGTGCGCACGCTGCCGGACACGAAGCCGGGCAACCGGTTGCGCTCGGCCGACTCGTCGCCGTTGCACGCGCCGAGCATCGCGACCGCGGCCAGCGCCCCCCCACACACCACCCGCCTGCCCCACCCGAGTTTCGTCATCGCCGCCCCCTCGATATCGTTATCGGTCCGCCGCCGCGTCGCACGCGGCGTTCGGCCTCTGAAGCGCAAACGGGCCCCGGCATGCCGGGGCCCGCCTGGAAACGGGCGCACGCGGCGCTCGCGCGCCGCCGCCCGGCGTTACTGCTGCTGAACCGTCAGCTTGTTCGTGACCGACGTCACGCCCTTCACGCTCTTCGCCGCCTCTTCCGCCTTGTCGATCTGTGCCTGGTCGGGCACCGTGCCCTCCAGCGAGATCGCGCCGCCCTTCGAACGCACGACGATGTTCGCCACGTCGATGCCGCCTGCCTTCGTAATGGCCTTGCGCACCGCGTAGCCGAGCTTGCGGTTCGCCTTCTTCGCGGTTTTCGCGGCGGCCTTCGGCGCGCTGCTCGCCGCCGCCGGCGCTTCCGTAGCCGCTGCGTCGCTCGACTGCGCATACACGCTGCCCGACAGACAGGCCGCCACGGCGGCGACACCCAACGCTCTCAACACGATCGACTTCATGCTATCTCCTTATCACTCCGGAACGGCCGTGCACAGTACGGCCGAATACCCCCAAAAACAGCCGGCCCGCGCGCGAACGGGCGGGACAGCCGGTGTTTTCCACGGCGATACGAGAGAGGCGTCACGGGCCGGCGGCCGGCGCACGCGAAAGCGGGCCGGCCGGGCCGGGCAACCGCCGGCCGGACGCGCCCGGTCTGATGACGTGCCGGGTCGCGCGCGAATCGGGCGCGGCTGCGTCGCACAATGTAATCCAGCGCCCGCCGAAGCGCAAAGCTTTTGACGCGGGGGGTGCCCGCCGCCGTCCCGGTGCCGCGGTGCAATACCGCCCCGACTCGCGCAGGCGCGGGGAAACCGGGTACCATCGCCGCGAGACTCCACGTCGTCCCGCGACGACCGTCACCGATGCGTCACGCCAGCGTCATCCGCCAACCCCATGAAGCCTGCCCGCCCTCGCCCGCCGCGCCGCATCCTCGCCCGCTTCGTCGCCGTCTCGTGGCGCGACCTCGCGCTGTCGATCGGCCCGACCGTGCTGCTCGCCGGCGCGGCCGTCTGGCTCGCGGTCAAGCTGATCCAGCCAGCGCCGCCGTCCACGCTCGTGATCTCGTCCGGGCCGCCCGGCAGCACGTACTGGAACGCCGCGCAGAAGTACAAGACGATTCTCGCTAAAAACGGCGTCACGCTCGACGTTCAATCGTCCGAAGGTTCCGCGCAGAACCTCGCGCGGCTGTCGAATCCGAACGCGCCGGTCGACGTCGGATTCGTGCAGAGCGGCATCGGCCCGAAGGAGCGCGACGAGCATCTGGTGTCGCTCGGCAGCATCGGCTACGTGCCGCTTGCGATCATGTACCGCGGCCCGGTCGTCGCGCGCCTGTCCGATTTCAAGGGCAAGCGGCTCGCGCTCGGTGCGGAAGGCAGCGGCGCGCGCGAACTGAGCCTCGCGCTGCTGAAGATGAACGGCATCGTGCCGGGCGGCCCGACCGCGCTCCTGCCGACCGCCGGCGAGGACGCGGCGACCGCGCTGCTCGACGGCAAGATCGACGCGGCCTTCCTGTCCGGCGATTCGACGCAGATTCCGGTGATGGCGAAGCTGTTCCGCGCGCCGGGCGTGCACGTGTATTCGTTCACGCAGGCCGAGGCGTACGCGCGGCGCTTTCCGTACCTGACCGCGATCACGCTGCCGATGGGCGTCTACGATCTCGGCCTCAACCTGCCGCCCGCCGATATCCACACGGTCGCGCCGACGATCGAACTCGTCGCGCGCGACTCGCTGCACCCCGCGCTGTCCGACCTGCTGATCGAGGCCGCGCGCGAAGTGCACGGCCACGCGACGATCCTGCAGCACGCGGGCGAATTCCCGTCGCCGGTCACGCGCGGCTTCCCGCTGTCCGACGACGCGTCGCGCTATTACAAGTCAGGCAAGACCTTCCTGTACCGGCGGCTGCCGTTCTGGGTCGCGAGCCTGGTCGACCGGCTGCTGGTCGTGCTGGTACCGCTGATCGTCGTGCTGATTCCCGGGCTGCGGCTCGTGCCGTCGCTGTACGGCTGGCGGGTGCGCTCGCGCATCTACCGCTGGTACGGCGCGCTGATCGCGCTCGAACGCAGCGCGCTCGGGGACCATACGGCCGAGGAGCGCGTGCAGTTGCTCGACCAGCTCGACGACATCGAGGAAGCCGTGAACCGGATGAAGATGCCGCTCGCGTACGCCGGTCAGTTCTACGTACTGCGCGAGCACATCGGCTTCGTGCGCGAACGGCTCACCGCGCACGACCAGGATGCGCCGGCGGGCCCGCCCGGCGCCGGCAGCCCGCCGGCACGCGCGCAAGCCGCGCCGCCACCGGCTGGCGACGCCCCCCGGGCGACTCCCGGTTCCGCGTGAGCGAACGATCCGCGATCATTGCTGCATGCGCGCGCCGCCGCGTAACATGGAGGCCGCCGCCAGGCGCCGCACGCCCCACCTTCTGGAGAACGACATGACAACCGGCCTCGATACCGCCCAACCCGCCTGGTTCTTCGACTTCGTGTCGCCGTTCTCGTATCTGCTGCTGGAGCAGCACGACAAATGGCCGGACGTGCCGTTCGTCCCCGTGCCCGTGTCGCTAAGCGACCTGCAGCGCCACTGGGGCCAGCGCCCGACCGCCGACGTGCCGGCCAAGCGCGTGTTCACGTACCGTCACGCGCTGTTTCGCGCGGAGCAGCTCGGCATCCGTTTCAAGATGCCGCCCGCGCACCCGTTCGATTCCGACAAGGTGCTGCGCCTCGCGATCGCGCTGCGCGCCGATATCGTGACGGTGCTGGAAATGTTCCGGTTCATCTGGCGCGAAGGCAACGATCCGTCGACGCCGGAAGGCTTCGCCGCGCTGTGCGAACGCGTCGGCGTGGGTCACGGCGACGAGCTGATCGAATTCGAGGAAACCGCTGCGCAACTGACCCGCAACACGACCGACGCGATCGCGCTCGGTGTGTTCGGCGTGCCGACGTTCTGGATGAACCAGCAACTGTTCTGGGGCGAGGACGCGCTGCCGATGGTGCTGTACTGCGCGCGCACGCCGAACTGGCTCGAATCGCGCGAGGTCAAGCGGATCAGCACGCTGCCGAAGGGCCGCGCGTGATGGCGTGCGTGATGGCCGGTATCACGCACGGCAACGTGCGGCTGCGGTAAGGTTACGCGTCCCCCGAATCCCTCCACCCATGGAAGACGACCGTACCGCCTCGCTCGACATCTGGCTCGTGCGCGTGCTGCGCACGCTGCTGCTCGAGCGCAGCGTCACGCAGGCCGCGTTGCGGCTGAACCAGACGCAGCCCGCGATCAGCACCGCGCTGCGCAAGCTGCGCGAGACGCTGAACGACCCGATCCTCGTGCGCGGCAAATCGGGCATGGTGCCGACCGAATACGGCGCGTCGCTGCTCGAAGCCGCGTCGCGGGCGCTGCGCGAGGTCGATTTCATCGCGACGCCGCACGGCGACTTCGATCCGTCATCCGCGCGGCGCACGTTCCGCGTCGCCGCGCCCGACTACCTGAACGATTTCTTCATGCCGACGCTGATCGAGCGCTTTCGCGACGCGGCCCCGCATGCCCATCTGGAAATCGATTCGCTCAATCCCGCGCTCGACCACGCGGGCGCGCTCGAATCGGGCGCGCTCGATCTCGTGATCGGCAACTGGCCGAAACCCGACCCGCAGTTCGCGCGCCAGGACCTGTTCTCCGACACGATCGTGTGCCTGATGCGCGACGCGCATCCGCTTGCCCGCGCGCCGCTCACGCGCGACGCGTATGCGTCGGCCGCGCACGTCGCGCCGACGCCGTACACCGGCGACAAGCGCAACGCGATCGAGATCGGCCTCGCCCGCGCACGCCTCACGCGGCGTATCGTGACGACGCTGCCGTACTTCGGCATCGTGCCGCAGGTGCTGCTGCAGTCGGACCTGATCTTCACGACGACGCGCCGCTTCGCGACACACTATGCGCAACTGCTGCCGCTCGTCGTCGTCACGCCGCCCGTGCCGTTCCCGCGCATCAAGAGCTACCTGCTCACGCATCCGCAACCCGATCGGCCGACCGACATCGCGTGGCTGTGCGCGCTGATGCAGAGCGTGTCCGACGAGCTGACGGTCGCTCGCACGCGCAAGCGCTGACGCGCGGCCGAAGCGCAGCATGACGGGGCAGGCAGCGCGACGGGTCAGGTAGCGCGGCCGCTCAGGCCGTGCAGAAGGTTTCCTGCAGATGGGTCCAGCGCACGACGCCCGCCGCATCACGCGTGAACACGGCGGTCGCACGGCGCGCGGGCAGCTCGCCCGCTGCCGCGTGCTGCGCTTCGAGATAGGTGAGCACCGCATGCGATGCGTCGGCCGCGAGCACGCGGATCTCCGACAGCGTGATGCGCAGCCCCGGCTTCGCGCCGGCCAGCTTCGCGAACAGCCCGCGCATGCCGTCATGGTCGACCATGCGGCCGTCGGTCAGGATCATCGTGAAGTCGGCGGAAAACGCGGCGAGCAGCGCATCGAGCGCCGCGGGCGCGGTATCGACGCCGGATAGCCAACGCTCGATGGCGACGAGGCTCGCATCGAGCGCATCGAGATAGACGGAGTGATCGGACATGGGTGCGTGCACGGTGAGGTGAAGCGCGACCCGCTGCCGCGCATGGTTGTGCAGTGTATGCAAAAACGCGCGGCCGTGCGCCGGCCGCGCGGCGTCGCCGTTTTACCGTGGCTTTATCGCGGCTTTATCGCGCGCAGGACACGTCGTCGCGTGCGCGGCCGGCCGCAGCCGCCTTCGCATCGGCCACCGGCATGCCCGAGCGGGCCTGCAGCAGTTCCGCGCAGACGGCCACCGCGATCGCGCCCGGCGCCTTGTCGACGATGCCCGCGACGCCGATCGGACACACCATCTCCACGAGCCGCGCCGGATCGACGCCGCGCGCGGCGAGCCGACGCTCGAACTTCACGCGCTTGGTGCGCGAGCCGATCATCCCGAAGTACGCGTAGTCGCGCCGCCGCATGATCTGCGCGGCGAGCGAGAAGTCGAGCGCGTGGTTGTGCGTCATCACGAGGAAGTACGCGCCGGGCGGCGCCGCGTCGACGACGGCCTCCGGCGTGTCGGTCGGCTCCGGCTGCACGTTCGGCGGACATTCGTCCGGAAACAGCTCGTCGCGCGTGTCGACCCACTGCACGACGCACGGCAGCGCACCGAGCAGCGTGACGAGCGCGTGGCCGACGTGCCCCGCGCCGAACAGCACGATGTGCATCGGCGCCGGCGCGCCGGTCGCGCGGTTGCGCTGGCCGGTGCCCGGCGCGAACGGCTGCATCGACGACGGCGCGCTACCGCACGCGCCGTCGCATCCGGTAGCGGGCGCCTGCGACGCGGCACGAGGCGAACGAGCGGGGCCGTTCATGCCGGCCTCCGCCGGGCCGGCCTGACGACGAGGCTGACCGCCCCGTCGGGGCCGGCGCACGAAGCGAGCGTGGAGAGGCGGTTCATCTCAGCCTGCCCGTGCGGCGCTCGCCGCACGCACCGCGCCGATCGCGCGCAGGATCGACTCGCCGGTGGCCGGCCCATCGAGCGGCGGATTCACGCGATAGTCGCCGACCGCCGCCACGGCGTCGCGCACCGCGAAGAACACCGAGAACGGCAGCAGCAGCGGCGGCTCGCCGACCGCCTTCGAGCGGTGGATGCTGTCCTCGACGTTGCGGTTCTGGAACAGCCGCACGTTGAACTCGGGCGGCGTGTCGTTCACCGTCGGGATCTTGTACGTGGACGGCGCGTGCGTCATCAGCTTGCCGCCCGGGTTCCACCACAGCTCCTCGGTCGTCAGCCAGCCCATCCCCTGGATGAACGCGCCTTCGACCTGGCCGATGTCGAGCGCCGGGTTCAGCGACGCGCCCACGTCGTGCAGCGCATCGACGCGCAGCGTGCGCATTTCGCCGGTCAGCGTGTCGATCACGACTTCCGACACGGCTGCGCCGTACGAGTAGTAGTAGAACGGCCGGCCCTGCAGCTTCGACTGATCCCAGTGCAGCTTCGGCGTCGCATAGAAGCCGTCGGACCACAGCTGCACACGCGCGAGGTACGCCTTCGCGATCACTTCGCCGAACGGCACGCCATGGCCGCCGACCCACACGACGTCGTTGCCGAACTTCACGTCGGCCGCGTCGACCTTGCCGTCGCCGAACTGCTTCGCCGCGAACACCGCGAGTCGCTCGCGCAACTGGCGCGCCGCATCCTGCGCGGCCTTGCCGTTCAGGTCCGAGCCCGTCGACGCCGCCGTCGCGGACGTGTTCGCGACCTTGCTCGTATCGGTCGCCGTCACGCGGATCCGGCCGAAGCGGATGCCGAGCTCGTGCGCGACCACCTGCGCGACCTTCGTGTTGAGCCCCTGCCCCATCTCCGTGCCGCCGTGGTTCACGAGCACCGAGCCGTCGGTGTAGATATGCACCAGCGCGCCGGCCTGGTTGAAGTGCGTAACGTTGAACGCGATGCCGAACTTCACCGGCGTGAGCGCGATGCCCTTCTTCAGCACCGTGTTGCGTGCGTTGAAGGCGCGCACGCCCGCGCGCCGCGCACGGTAGTCGCTCGTCGTCTCGAGTTCGCCGAGCAGCTCCTGCAGCACGTTGTCCTCGACCGTCTGACCGTACGGCGTCACGTTGCGCTCGGTCTTGCCGTACAGATTCGCGTATCGGACGTCGAGCGGATCGCGGCCGAGCGAACGCGCGATGTCGTCGAGGATGTATTCGATCGCGAACGCGCCCTGCGGGCCGCCGAAGCCGCGGAACGCGGTGTTCGACTGCGTGTTGGTCTTGCCGCAGTAGCCGGCGATGTCGACGTCGCCGAGCCAGTACGCGTTGTCGAAGTGGCACACCGCGCGCGTCATCACCGGGCCCGACAGGTCGGCCGAGAAGCCGCAGCGCGACGTCATGTCGAGCGCGACGCCGTCGATGCGGCCGTCGTCGTCGTAGCCGACGTCGAAGCGGTAATGGAAGTCGTGCCGCTTGCCGGTGATCATCATGTCGTCGTCGCGGTCCGGGCGCAGCTTCACCGGGCACAGCAGCTTCCACGCGGCGAGCGCCGCGCAGCATGCGAACAGCCCTGACTGTGACTCCTTGCCGCCGAAGCCGCCGCCCATCCGGCGGCATTCGACCAGCACGTTGTGCGACGCGACACCGAGCACGTGCGCGACGAGGTGCTGCATCTCGCTCGGGTGCTGCGTCGAGCAGTACACGTGCATCCCGTCGTCGTCCTTCGGCACCGCGTACGCGATCTGCCCTTCCAGGTAGAACTGCTCCTGGCCGCCGAGCAGCATCTCGCCGGACTCGCGGTGCGGTGCGGCGGCGAGCCGCGCGGCGGCATCGCCGCGTGCGAGCTTCAGCGGCGGGATCACGTAGGTTTCGGCCTTGCGCGCTTCCTGTGCGGTCAAAATCGCGGGCAGCTCCTCGTAGTCGACCTGCGCGCGGCGCGCGGCGAGCCGCGCGGTTTCGTGCGACGTCGCGACGACGATGAAAATCGGCTGGCCGACGAACTGCACGACGCCCTTTGCGAGCACCGGATCGTCGTGGATGATCGGGCCGCAATCGTTGACGCCCGGGATGTCGTCGGCCGTGAACACGGCGACCACGCCCGGCGTCGCGCGCACCGCGTCGAAGTTCATCGACACGATCTTCGCGTGCGGCTTCGCCGACAACCCGAGCGCCGCGTGCAGCGTGCCGGCGACGAGCGGAATGTCGTCGGTGTAGGTGGCGCGCCCGCTCACGTGCAGGTGGGCGGATTCGTGGGCGCGCGACACGTGCACCTGCGCGGCGTCGGCCTGCGGATCGAGGGTGCTCAGGAACGGTTCTGCTTGCTGGTTCATGTTCGGTGTTCTCCCTCGTCAGACGCGCGCCGCGTCGTTGGCCGCTTCAGCGGCGACTTCGGCGGCCACTTCGCGCACGTTCAAGGCTTGCGGCGGCAACGGGTCGTGCGGACGCGTCTCCAGCCAGAATCGATACATCAGGTTCTTCGCGGTATCGAGCCGATACGTGCTCGTCGCGCGCATGTCGGACAACGGCTGGTAGTCGCGCTCGAGCGCCTGCATCGCGGCCTGCGCGGTGGCTTCGTGCCACTGCGCGCCGTCGAGCACGGCTTCCGTATTGGCCGCGCGCTTCGGCGTCGCGGCCATTCCGCCGAACGCGATGCGCGGTTCGCGGATCGTGTCGCCGTCCGCGATGAACGCGAACGCCGCGCACACGGCCGAGATGTCCGAGTCGAAGCGCTTCGACAGCTTGTACGTGCGGAACTGCAGCTTGTCGCGCGCGCCGGTGCGGGTCGGCACCTTCAGGCCGACGACGAATTCGTGCGGCGCCATGTCCTTTTGCTGATAGCCCGTATAGAGCGCCTCGAGCGGCAGCTCGCGCACCGTGTCGCCGCCGCGCAGCACGACGCGCGCGCCGAGCGCGATCAGGCCCGGCATCGAATCGCCGATCGGCGAGCCGTTCGCGACGTTGCCGCCGAGCGTGCCCGCGTTGCGGATCGGCAGCGACGCGAAGCGCTTCCACATCTCGGTCAGTTCCGGATACGTGCCGGCCAGCGCCGCATAGGCCTTCTCGACCGTCACGCCCGCGCCGATCTCGACCCAGTCGTCGCCGTGCACGACCTGCTGCAGTTCGGCGATCTGGCCGACGTAGATCAGGTCGTCGAGGCGGCGCATCTGTTTCGTGACCCACAGACCGATGTCGGTGCTGCCGGCGAGGATGCGCGCGTCGGGGCGCTCCGCCTTCAGCGCGGCCAGCGCGTCGAGCGTGCGCGGCGCCACGAAGCGTGCGCCGTCGATCGTCGTGTAGTCGAACGTGTCGTCGCGCTTGAGCGATGCAAGCGTGCGGGCGAGCGCGGCCGTGTCGACCGGCGCGGCCGGCGCACCTTCGCCGGTCGCACCTTCGCCGACCGCATCGAACATCCGCACCGCCGCATCGACGATCGGGCGATAGCCGGTGCAGCGACACAAGTTGCCGGTCAGCGCATCGGCGATCTCGGTGCGCGTCGGCACGTCCTTCGCCTTCGCGCACGCACTGCCGCAACCTTCGTGGCCGTGCTTCTCGTACAGCGCCCACATCGACATCACGAAGCCGGGCGTGCAGAACCCGCATTGCGAACCGTGGCAATCGACCATCGCCTGCTGCACCGGATGCAGCGTGCCGTCCGGCTGGCGCAGGTCCTCGACCGTCAGGAGCGCCTTGCCGTCGAGCGTCGGCAGGAACTGGATGCATGCGTTGACGGCCTTGAACTCGACCGCGCCGGCATCGGTCAGCTCGCCGACGACGACCGTGCACGCGCCGCAGTCGCCTTCCGCGCAGCCTTCCTTGGTGCCGGTGCAATGCGCGTCCTCGCGCAGGTATTGCAGCACGGTGCGGGTCACGTCCGCGCCGCTGACTTCGCGGATCGCGTGACGATGGTAGAAGCGGATCGGCTCACTCATGTCTCGATGTGTCTTCAAATGGGGGCAAGGCGGCCTGCGCGGAGCGCTCGACCGACGTTTTTCTGACAGTTTGCACGCTATCACCGTCAAATTCCGCAACCCATAGCCCATCACGCATGCGGCTCATATAACTGCCGCGATATGCGGGCCCGGCCGGCCGGCACCCTTGCCGCACGGTGCGCTCGGGCACGTCCCGGTCGCCCGCGACCGTCCGTGGTCCGCCAGAACGGGGCTCGATTAACTAAATGGTACCTGCGGGAAAACCGGTTCCATGGGAAAATCCCGATTCCCTTTTCCGCCGTTTTCCGTTCGTTTCGCCATTCGTTCCGACCCCATGTCCTCCGATTCCGCCACACCGCCGCGCAGCGGGTTCGCGGTCACGCTGCAAATCGTGTCCGTCGTCTGCTTCACGTTCATCTGCTATCTGACCATCGGCCTGCCGCTCGCGGTGCTGCCGGGCTTCGTCCACGACGACCTCGGCTTTTCCGCGATCGTCGCGGGCGGCGCGATCAGCGTCCAGTACTTCGCGACGCTCGCATCGCGGCCGCTCGCCGGGCGCCTCGCCGATACGCTCGGGCCGAAGCAGACCGTGCTGCGCGGGCTGGTCGGCTGCGGCGTGTCGGGCGTGCTGCTGCTCGTCGCGCTGCTGCTCGCGCACTGGCCGGTCGCGAGCCTCGTGCTGCTGGTCGCGAGCCGGCTCGTGCTCGGCGTCGGCGAAAGCCTGTGCGGCACCGGCGCGATCCTGTGGGGCATCGGCCGGGTCGGCGTCGCGCACAACGCGAAGGTGATCTCGTGGAACGGCATCGCGACCTACGGCGCACTCGCGCTCGGCGCGCCGGTCGGCGTCGCGATCGCGCATACGCTGAATCCGGCGCTGATCGGCGTGATCGTGATCGCGCTGGCCGCGCTCGGCTTCTACCTCGCCCGCCTGATCGCGCCGGTGCCGCTGGTGCACGGCGAACGGATGTCGTATGCGAGCGTGTTCACGCGCGTGCTGCCGCACGGCCTCGGCCTCGCGCTCGGTTCGGCCGGCTTCGGCTCGATCGCCACCTTCGTCACGCTGTACTACGCGGCGCGCCACTGGCCGAACGCCGCGCTGTCGCTGACGGTATTCGGCACGCTGTTCATCGGCGCGCGCCTGCTGTTCGCGAACACGATCAAGACCTACGGCGGCTTCCGCGTCGCGATCGTGTCGTTCGCGTTCGAATCCGCGGGCCTTTTGCTGCTGTGGCTCGCGCCGGTGCCGCACGTCGCGCTCGTCGGCGCGGCGCTCACGGGCTTCGGCTTCGCGCTGATTTTCCCGGCGCTCGGCGTCGAGGCCGTCGCGCTCGTGCCGCCCGCGAGCCGCGGCGCGGCGCTGTCCGCGTACTCGGTGTTCCTCGATCTGTCGCTCGGTATCACCGGCCCGCTGGCCGGCTATGTCGCGGGTGCGTTCGGCTATCCGCAGGTGTTCCTGTTCGCGGCGGTGGCGGCCGCCGCGGGCGTCGCGCTGTCGATGGTGCTGTACCAGCGGCAGGCGCGCGTCGCGGGGAGCGGCGCGGCGGCGTGATGCCGCCTGCGCCGTGCACGGCGGCCGGCCGCGACCTTCGCCCCGCCGCCAAAATAAAACGCCCGCGCGATGCGGGCGTTTTTTCATCCGTCGATCGATATGACGACAGTGAGGATCGATCACGCCGTTCGCAGAAACAGCTTCCGCGTGAGATCGAACGCGACGAGATTGCCGGCCACCACGAGCAGCAGCCCCAGCACCGCCAGCGGCGACCACTGGTAGCCCTCGAACACCGTCGACACGGCCAGCGCGACGATCGGAAACAGCACCGTGCAGTACGCCGCGCGCTCCGGCCCGATCCGGCCGACGAGCGTCAGGTACGCGGTGAAGCCGATCACCGACCCCGGCACGGCGAGATACACCAGCGCGCCGAGATAGCGCGGGCTCGTGTCGAGCGTGAACGGCATCCCGGCCGCCGCGCTGCCGACGGTCAGGATCGCCGCGCCGATCAGCATCGCCCAGCCGTTGGTCACGAGCGGATGCAGCCCCATCGACTGCATCCGGCTCGACAACAGGTTGCCCGCCGAGAAGCACATCGTGCCGGCGAACGCGATCGCGAGCCCCGTCCACGTCGCATGGTCGTCGAGATGGCCGGCCATCTGCTGCCAGAACAGGCATGCGATGCCCGTCAGGCCGAGCAGCGCGCCGGCGATCGCCGACGGCCGCAGCGGGCGGCCCATGAACAGCCGGCCGTTGATCGAGTTCAGCAGCGGCGCGGTCGAGAAGATCACCGCGACGAGGCCGCTCGGCACGACCTGCTCCGCGTAGTAGAAGCACAGGAAGTTCAGGCAGAACAGCGCGAAGCCCTGCGCGACGAGAAAGCGCCACGCCTCGCGCGGCGGGCGCACCGGGCGGCGCATCACGCGCAGCAGCGCGAACAGCACGGCGGCCGCGAGCCAGAAGCGCCACGCGATCGACACGGGCGGCGGCACCGAGCCGAGCTGCCACTTGATCGCGATCCAGGTGGTGCCCCAGATCAGCACGGTGACGAAATAAAGCGACAGGTTCATGGCGGCATTCCGGAAAATCGGGTGAATCGGGATCCCGACTATGCCGTCGCACCGCGCGCGCCGATTGTCCGGAATTGCGGTCTTTTTCGGCGCGCCGCGCGCGGCGCCGCGCACCCGCTTATACTCGGCGCATCATGAGTCTCTCCCTCTGCGCCCCGCCCGTCGACCGCGCCGCCGCCCTGGCCGGCGGCGATCTGCCGTTCGGCCTGCAGTCGGTCTGCCGCACGCTCGCCGACGCGAACGCGACGCTCGAACGCTTCGCATGGCTCGGCGATCACCTCGCGATCGCCGAATGGACGCGGATCACCGACGAAAGCGAGACGGTCTACGAGCAACCCGGCCACCACACGCTGTCGTGCTACCTCGACGGCGGCTACCGGACCGAGCGCCAGCGCGTGCCGCGCTACGGCGCGCCGAGCCTGCTGTGCGCGTTGCCGGGCGACCATGAATCACGCTGGTGGGTGCGCGGCGAAATGCATTTCATCCACCTCTATTTCCTGCCCGAGCACTTCACGCAGCGTGCGATCCGCGAGCTCGATCGCGAGCCGCGCGAGCTGAAGCTCGCCGATCGCACCTATTTCGAGGATGCACGCGTCGCGGCGCTGCTGCGCTCGCTCGCGCTGGACGGCTGGGACGATGCCGACGAGCGGCTGCGCGTGAACGAGACCGCGCACGAAGTGCTGAGCCTGCTGCTGCGCGGCCAGAGCACGACGCGCACCGACACGTCGTTCCGCGGCGGGCTGGCGCCGGCCGTGCGCCGCCGCGTGCGCGACTACATCGACACGTATCTCACGCAGCCGCTGACGCTCGGCGAACTTGCCGAGGTCGCCGCGCTGTCCGAATACCATTTCTCGCGGATGTTCCGGCTGTCGTTCGGCCGCGCGCCGCACGCGTGGGTGGCCGAGCAACGGCTCGCCCGGGCCCGCGAGCTGCTGCGCACGACGTCGCTGCCGCTCGCGCAGATCGCAGCCGACTGCGGCTACGCGAACGCCGGCCACTTCAGCCATCGCTTTCGCGACGCGCACGGCACGACGCCGAATACGTATCGGCGCGCGATGCAAGGCCGCTGAGCGCGGCCCCTTGCCGCTGTTCCGCGCTTACGTGCCGCGCCGCGACAGTTCCTGTTCGAGCGCCGCGACGCCGGCCGGCAGGTCGACCGGCACCTTCAGGTCGACCATCGTGCGGCCGAACGCATGCAGCGTGCGGAACAGGTTGTGTTCGCGGCACTGCTCGCCCATCTGCCCGATCCGCACGATCGGCAACCCGAACGAGCCCGATATCTCGACCTGGTACTGCTTCGAGATATGGCCGCAGACCATCCCGGGCGTGAGCCCCTCCGGCGTCTCGATCCCGACCACCGAATTGAGCCGGCAGTCCTTCGGCGCATAGAGCTTGAGCCCCATCGATTCGACGCCCGCCTGCAGCGCCAGCGAGCAGCGCAGGTGGCGCGCGAAGCGGCTTTCGAGCGTCTCCGCGCAGACGAGCCGCAGCGCCTCGTGCAGCGCGAGCACACCCGACACGGGCGCCGTGTAGTGATAGCCGGCGTTGTGCCAGAAGTTCTCCGCGAGCGCCATGTCGAGACACCAGTGCGCGTTCGGCTCGGGGCGCGTCTTCATGCGCTCCCACGCGGCATCGGAGAACGCGATCAGCGACACGCCCGGGATCGACGACAGCCCCTTCTGGCCGCCGGTGATCACCGCGTCGATGCCCCACGCGTCCATCTCGAGCGGCATCGTCGACAGCGTGCACACCGCGTCGACGACGACCAGCGCGCCGGCCGCCTTCGCGAGCGCCGCGATGTCGCGCAGGTCGCGGTTCCACACGGTGTTCGACGTCTCGCCCTGCACGATCGTGACGATCTCCGGCCGCTCGCGCGCGATCGCGTCGGCGATCTCGTCGAGGCTCGCCACCGCGCGATCGGCCACTTCGAGCGTCGCGACGTCGGCGCCGACGCGCGTGGCCATCTCGGCCATCCGCGCGCTGAAGAAGCCGTTGCGGATCGACAGCACGCGCGTACCGCGCCATGCGAGGTTCGAGATCGCCATTTCCATCGCGGCCGAGCCCGGGCCCGCGACGCCGAGCACCCATTTCGTGCGGGTCTGGAACACGTAACGCGCCATCTCCTTCACCTGCTCGATGATCTTCGCCATCGTCGCGCCGAGATGGTTGATCACGATCGTGTTCGCCTTGGCCACCGCGGCCGGGATCGGAACCGGGCCGGCCCCCATCATCAGCAGCGGTTCTTCGGGCAGGATCGCGTCGAGCGGCACGACGACGGGACAGGGAATCGGCGAGTAATCGATGGACATGGCTGGAAAAGGATGAGGAAAGGAAGTGCTCGAACGCCCGCAGCACGGGGCCAGTGGAGCGGCGCCTGTTGCACGCGCCCGTTGCACGCGGCGAATTGATCGATCATTCCGTGTTCCGCCGCCTCGCGCAAGAGGCACGCACGTCCGGACAGCGCGACGGTGGCCCGGTCATCGAACCGGGCCAGACGGCCATGCACCGCATGCGCGATGATCTTCCGGATTGGAAAAAGGATTGCCCCCGGTTGCGAAACGGTTCCATTCGGGTTCCGTACGCGCGATTTTCTTCGCCAATATCAAGACGATTCTTCGAAACCGGCCGTTCAGCACAATTGGCGGATCGAACGCAATACACCGGCCACCTGATACAAATCACGGAGCGAATTCGATACACAAAATCCGAACGTGGAAAAAACATCCACCATTCCTGATCATATTGGGGAACGACTCCTGCACTGCCGTGTACCGGCTCGCTCGAACCACCCGCAACACATTGATTAATTTGATAAATATTCTCCAAATCGACACATACTCCAATACCGACTCGGTTTTGTCCGGTGCGTTCTTGCTGCATTGCAGCGTTAAACCGGTACCCGCGATTTCGATTTTACGCAAGCCGCCCATTTTCTCAGGTTGACGGATATCGGTTCTGTATTGAACAATTGTCTACGGAATCGAAAAATCGATTTTTCGATACGAGGGCAAGCTGGAGCCGCGCGATGCGCTTTCGACGTTGCGCGGCGAAAAATCACAACCATAATCAATCAACCGGGCCAGAAATACGCAAGCCATGAACCAGATTCAGACCATGCGTGTATTCGTCTGCGTCGCCGAGCAGCAAAGCTTCCGGCGCGCGGCGCACCATCTCGGCGTGTCCAATGCGCTCGTCACGCGTTCGATCGCGATGCTCGAGGGCCACCTGAACACACGGCTGATCCATCGCACCACGCGCAATCTGTCGCTCACCGAGGCCGGCGTGCGCTACCTCGATGGTTGCCGCGCGCTGCTCGAGGAATTCGACCACCTCGAATCGTCCGTCGCGCATGCCGTGCGCGAACCGGCCGGCACGCTGCGCGTCGTCGCGTCGGGGCTGCTGTCGCCGCTGGCGCTGACGCCGCTCGTCAGCAGCTTCCGGCACCGCTACCCCGAGCTACGCGTGCAGCTGACCGTCGCCGAAGGGCCGCTCGACGTGCTCGATTCCGGCTACGACGTCGGCATCGTCACCGGCACCCGGCTCGACGGCAACCCGACGCTGATCGGCCATGCGCTCGCGCCGAACCCGTTCGTCGCGTGCGCGGCGCCGGCCTATCTCGACCGCCGGGGCGAGCCGCGCGTGCCCGACGACCTGCCGGGCCACGACTGGGTCACGCTCGCGCCGCACCAGCACGCGCCGACGTGGCAACTGGTCGGCCACGACGGCGTCGCCCATTCGGTCACGGTGCGCCCGGCCTGCACGGTCAACCAGCTCGCGCTCGTCCAGGCGGCGGCCGTGGCCGGCGCCGGCATCGCGGTGCTGCCCGAGCCGTGCGTCGCCGACGCGCTCAACCACGGCACGCTCGTGCGGCTGATGGCCGGCTACCGGATCGACGATCCCGACGCGCAGTTGTCGCTCGTCTATCCGAACCGCCAGTACGTGCCGGCCCGCACCCGCAGCTTCGTCGAGCACGCGCTCGAGCACTTCAGCGCGCCGGCCGCCCGCGAGCAGGCGGATTACGGCTTCCTGCGGCCGGTACGCGGCCCCGAACGCTCCGACATCGTCACGGGGCTGCAGTAAACTGCGCGCGTCAGCCATCGGAGGTGCAGCGTGCGCGTGATCCTGTTCAGCAGCCGGCAGTACGACGACGATTCGTTCACCGCCGCCAACCGGCAGTTCGGCTATCGGCTGCACTTCCAGCCGTCGCACCTCGACGCGGAAACGGCGATTCTCGCGCACGGCTATGACGTGGTCTGCCCGTTCGTCAACGACACCGTCGACGCGGCCGTGCTCGAACGGCTCGCCGACGGCGGCACGCGGCTGATCGCGCTGCGCTCGGCGGGCTTCAACCATGTCGACCTCGCCGCCGCCGAACGGCTCGGCATCACGGTCGTGCGCGTGCCCGCGTATTCGCCGCATGCGGTCGCCGAGCACGCGGTCGCGCTGATCCTCGCGCTCAATCGCCGCCTGCCGCGCGCGGTCGCCCGCACCCGCGAAGGCGACTTTTCGCTGAACGGCCTGCTGGGCTTCGACCTGCACGGCAAGACCGTCGGCGTGATCGGCACCGGCATCATCGGCAGCGTGTTCGCGAAGATCATGATGGGCTTCGGGATGCACGTGCTCGCGCATTCGGTGCCGCCGTACAACGACGAGCTGATCGCGTTCGGCGCGCGCTACGTCGAACTCGACGAACTGCTGCATCATGCCGACATCGTCAGCCTGCATTGCCCGCTGCTGCCGTCGACACACCACCTGATCAACGAGCGGACGCTCGCGCGGATGAAGCACGGCGCGATGCTGATCAACACCGGGCGTGGCGGTCTCGTCGATGCGCAGGCCCTGATCGACGCGCTCAAGAGCGGCCAGCTCGGCCATCTCGGGCTCGACGTGTACGAGGAGGAAAGCGGGCTCTTCTTCGAGGATCACTCCGACCTGCCGCTGCAGGACGACGTGCTCGCGCGCCTGCTGACGTTCCCGAACGTGATCGTCACGTCGCACCAGGCGTTTTTCACGCGCGAGGCGCTGGCCGAGATCGCGCACACGACGCTGCTGAACATCGAGGCGTGGCATGCGGTCGCGCCGCAGAACGTCGTGACCGCAAACCGCTGAGAAACCGCACGTTTGATGGCGTGCAGCGCATCCGCAATCGTTTGCTCGTGCGTGCTGCCGCGCACCGCACTCGTCCTCGTCAACAATTCAGCGCATTGTTTCGGTTGAAGTAACGTTTCGCGCGCGCCGTCTGCTATCGTTGCGCCGACGTCCTTCCCTGCCTTTGCCGCTCATGCGTTTCGACGATTCAGACATCGCCGCCGTCTACCGTGCCATCTTCGAACGGCGCGACATGCGCCATTTCACGCCGGCGCCCGTCGATCCGGCCGTGCTCGCGCGGCTGCTGCGCGCGGCGCACCATGCGCCGAGCGTCGGTTTCATGCAGCCGTGGCGCTTCATCCGCATCACCGATCCTGCCCTGCGCGCCTCGATCCACGCGCTGGTCGAGGCCGAACGCCGCGCGACCGCCGACGCGCTCGGCGAGCGCCAGGACGAATTCATGCGGCTGAAGGTCGAAGGCGTGCGCGAATGCGGCGAGTTGCTGGTCGTCGCGCTCGCCGACGGCCGCGAACGCCACGTATTCGGCCGCCGCACGCTGCCGGAGATGGATCTGGCCTCCGCCGCGTGCGCGATCCAGAACATGTGGCTGGCCGCGCGCGCGGAAGGGCTCGGGATGGGCTGGGTGTCGCTGTTCGACGTCGATGCGCTGCGCACGCTGCTGCGGATGCCCGACGGCGCGAAGCCGATCGCCGTGCTGTGCGTCGGCCACGTCGACGCGTTCTATGCGAAGCCGATGCTCGAAGCAGAGCGCTGGGCCGCGCGGATGCCGATCGAAGCCTGCCTGTTCGAGAACGGCTGGGACGATCCGGCGGCGATCGATGGGGCCAGATCGGCTGCGGCGCCAGCGGATGGGGACAGCGAAACGAAGCACACGCCGGACGCGATGCGCGACGGGTCGTCCGAACGCATCGCGTGATCCCCTCCCGGCAGCCGCCATCATCCCGGCCCTGGCCCCCCGCGAATCCCACACTGTGAGCTTCCCGCTCACCACCCCGTCGCACGCCGGCAACACCCGTTTTGGCCCCAAGCATAGGGGTTTTCACTGAAGTAGAATCGCGGCTGACGTTCGCCTCACCGACCGCCCGCCCCGCGCCTCCCGCGCCTGGCTCGAGCGGCATCCTTTCCCGAGCCTACCGCGATGCCCCTGCCTCTTTTCGCCCTTGCCGTCGCCGCATTTGGAATCGGTACCACCGAATTCGTGATCATGGGGCTGCTGCCCAATGTCGCGCGCGACCTCGGCGTGTCGATCCCGGCCGCCGGAATGCTCGTGTCGGGCTACGCGCTCGGCGTGACGATCGGCGCGCCGATCCTCGCGATCGTCACCGCGAAGATGCCGCGCAAGCGTGCGCTGATGAGCCTGATCGGGCTGTTCATCGCCGGCAACCTGTTCTGCGCGATCGCGCCCGGCTACGCGGTGCTGATGGCCGCGCGCGTCGTCACCGCGTTCTGCCACGGTGCGTTCTTCGGGATCGGCTCGGTGGTCGCGAGCAACCTCGTCGCACCGAACCGCCGCGCACAGGCGATCGCGCTGATGTTCACCGGCCTCACGCTCGCGAACGTGCTCGGCGTGCCGCTCGGCACCGCGCTCGGCCAGGCGTTCGGCTGGCGCGCGACGTTCTGGGCCGTCACCGGCATCGGCATCGCCGCGGCCGCCGCGCTCGCGGTGTGCCTGCCGAAGAACCTCGCGCTGCCCGACACCAGCATCACGCGCGAATTCAGCGTGCTGAAGCACCCGCAGGTGCTGATGGTGCTCGGCATCAGCGTGCTCGCGTCCGCGAGCCTGTTCAGCGTGTTCACGTACATCACGCCGATCCTCGAGGACGTGACGGGCTTCTCGCCGCGCCAGGTCACCTACGTGCTGCTGCTGTTCGGCCTCGGCCTGACCGTCGGCGGCACGCTCGGCGGCAAGCTCGCCGACTGGCGCCGGATGCCGTCGCTGATCGCGACGCTCGCGCTGATCGGCATCGTCCTCGCGCTGTTCGCGGGAACGATGCATCTGCCGTTCGCCGCGCTCGCGACGATCTTCGTGTGGGGCATCCTCGCGTTCGCGATCGTGCCGCCGCTGCAGATCATGATCGTCGATCGCGCGAGCGACGCGCCGAACCTCGCGTCGACGCTCAACCAGGGCGCGTTCAACCTCGGCAACGCGACCGGCGCGTGGCTCGGCGGGATGGCGATCGGCTCGGGCGTGTCGCTCGTGAGCCTGCCGTGGGTCGGCGTCGCAATGGCCATCGCGGCGCTCGCGCTCACGCTGTGGTCGGCGTCGCTCGAACGCCGGCCGGTGGTCGTGCCAACCGAGTACGTGTGACATCACCCTGCTGCGATCGTTGCGTACGCAACTCCATCCGATCCTGATGGCCTTCATGGACCTTTCAACGGTCGCGGTGTAGCATCGCGGCCGATGAAAGCCATTCTCAATCGCGACTTCCTCGCGCTGATCCTGAGTGTTGCGGTCGTCGGTCTCGGGACCGGCGCCACGCTGCCGCTCACCGCGCTCGCACTGACCGAAGCCGGGCACGGCACCAACGTCGTCGGCATGCTGACCGCCGCGCAGGCGCTCGGCGGCCTCGCGATCGTCCCGTTCGTCACCGCGCTCGCACGGCACATCGGCGCGCGCCGCGCGATCGTCGTGTCGGTCGTGCTGCTCGCGGCGGCCACCGCGCTGATGCAGTTCACGTCGAACCTGATCCTGTGGGGCGTGCTGCGCGTGCTGTGCGGCGCCGCGCTGATGCTGCTGTTCACGATCGGCGAAGCATGGGTCAACCAGCTCGCCGACGATTCGACACGCGGTCGCGTCGTCGCGATCTACGCGACCAATTTCACGCTGTTCCAGATGGCCGGCCCCGTGCTCGTCAGCCAGATCGCCGGCGCGACCAGCATCCGCTTCGCGCTGTGCGGCGCGCTGTTCCTGCTCGCGCTGCCGACGCTCGCGACGATCCGCCGTGCACCGCTCGCCGGCGACGACGCGCATCACGCAGCGCACGACAGCTGGCTCGCGGTACTGCCGCGCATGCCGGCGCTGATCATCGGCACCGGCTTCTTCGCGCTGTTCGACACGCTGGCGCTGTCGCTGCTGCCGCTCTACGCGATGGATCACGGCGTCGCGAGCGCGACCGCCGTGCTGCTCGCGTCGATCATGCTGTTCGGCGACACCGCGATGCAGTTCCCGATCGGCTGGCTCGCGGACAAGCTCGGCCGCGAACGCGTGCACCTCGGTGCCGGCTGGATCGTGCTGGCCGGCCTGCCGCTGCTGCCGTTCGTGATCGCGAATCCGTGGCTGTGCTGGCCGCTGCTGTTCGTGCTCGGCGCGGCGGCCGGCAGCATCTATACGTTGTCGCTCGTCGCGTGCGGCGAACGGTTCCGCGGCGCGGCGCTCGTCACCGCGAGTTCGCTCGTGTCGGCGTCGTGGAGCGCTGCGAGCTTCGGCGGCCCGCTGGTGGCGGGCGCGTTGATGGAGCAACTGGGCAGCAACGCACTCATCGGCGTGCTGGTTGCCTGTGTCGCCGCGTTCGTCGCGGCCGCGCTGTGGGAACGCCGCGCCGCGGTGCAACGCGCGGTCTGATGCGGGTTGGCGTTGGCGCGCAGCATCACGTCCCCGTACGTATCGGCCCGCTCGCGCCCTTCCCGCGGTAACGGCAGCGGCCCGCGCAATGCGGGGCCGTCCCGTCCTTCCGGACTACGCGTGACTACACGTCACATTTCGGGCTGCGATCCGTTACACGCTGCGCGCCGGCAAAATCTTGCCCGCACACGTACCGAAGCCGACACGATAACCCTCGCCCTGGCACCAGCCGGCGAGCGTCAGCTCGTCGCCGTCCTCGATGAACGTGCGGCTGCCGCCGCCGTTCAGCGCGACCGGCTCCTTGCCGTTCCACGTCAGTTCGAGCAGGCTGCCGAACGAATCCTTGGTCGGCCCGCTGATCGTGCCCGAGCCCATCAGGTCGCCCACGCGCGTGTTGCAGCCCGCGACCGTGTGATGCGCGAGCTGCTGCGCCATCGTCCAGTACATGTGCTTGAAGTTGGTACGGCAGATCGACGTGGCCTCGGCCGCACCTTCGGCGCGCAGCGTCACTTCCAGTGCGATATCGAACGCATGCTTGCCCGCATGCCGCAGATACGCGAGCGGCTGCGGCGACTGCTCCGGCTGCGCGACGCGGAACGGTTCGAGCGCGTCGAGCGTGACGATCCACGGCGAGATCGTCGTCGCGAAGCCCTTCGAGTTGAACGGCCCGAGCGGCACGTATTCCCACTGCTGGATGTCGCGCGCGCTCCAGTCGTTCAGCAGCACCATCCCGAAGATATGCGCTTCCGCGTCCTCGCACGCGATCGGCTCACCGAGCGCGTTGCCCTTGCCGACGATGAAGCCCGTCTCCAGTTCGATGTCGAGCTTACGGCACGCGCCGAACACCGGACGCTCCTGGTCGGGCAGCTTCAGTTGCCCGTTCGGGCGCCGCACCGGCGTGCCGCTCACGACCACCGACGACGCGCGGCCGTTGTAGCCGATCGGCATCTCCGACCAGTTCGGCAGCAGCGCATTCTTCGGATCACGGAACATCGAGCCGACGTTGGTCGCGTGCTCCTTCGACGAATAGAAATCGGTGTAGCCGGGAATCTCGACCGGCAGATGCAGCGTCGCGTCGCGCTGCGCGACGAGCACCTGCGCGCGCAGCGCCGCGTCGTCACGCAGCGTCGCGTTATCGCGCGAGAACAGCGCGGACAGCTGCACGCGCACGCTGCGCCACGCGTCGCGACCGAGCGCGACGAACGCGTTGAGCGTCGGCGCGGCGAACACGTCGACCCCGGCCGGCAGCGTCACGAGGCGCGCACGCGCGAGCGCGGCGAGATCGACGATCTGGTCGCCCAGTGCGACGCCGGCACGGCGCACGCCCTGCTTCGCATCGCTGAAGATCCCGAACGGCAGGTTCTGGATCGGGAAATCGCACGCGGGATCGTTCGCCGTGTCGATCCAGCTCTTGCGAGCCGGGTCGAGCGTCGCGCGCCAGTCTTGGATATCGCTCACTTTTGCTCCGGATTGAAGTGTTTCTTGATGCCTTGCCAGCATTCGAAGTAGTCGGCCTGCAGCTGCGCGGTGTCGAGCGCGTAGCGCGTCGGCCGGATCAGCGTGCGGGTTTCGAACATGAACGCCATCGTCGCGTCGACCTTGTGCGGCTTCGTCGTGTCGCTCGCGGACGCCTTCTCGAACGTGTCCGCATCGGGCCCGTGGCCCGACATGCAGTTGTGCAGGCTCGCGCCGCCCGGCACGAAGCCTTCGGCCTTCGCGTCGTACGCGCCGTGCACGAGCCCCATGAACTCGCTCGCGACGTTGCGGTGGAACCACGGCGGGCGGAACGTATCCTCGGCCGCGAGCCAGCGCGGCGGGAAGATCACGAAGTCGATCGTGTCGACGCCCGGCGTGTCGCTCTGCGCCTGCAGCACGAGGAAAATCGACGGATCGGGATGGTCGAAGCTGATCGAGCCGATCGTGTTGAACAGCCGCAGATCGTACTTATACGGTGCGTAGTTGCCGTGCCACGCGACGACGTCGAGCGGCGAATGGCCGATGTCCGCGCGCCAGAGCCGGCCGTTCAGCTTCGCGATCAGCTCGAACGCGCCTTCGCGATCCTCGTACGCGGCCTGCGGCGTCAGGAAATCGCGCGGGTTCGCGAGCCCGTTCGAGCCGATCGGGCCGAGATCCGGCAGGCGCAGCAGCGCACCGAAGTTCTCGCAGATGTAGCCGCGCGCATCGCCGTCCGGCAGCGCGACGGTGAAACGCACGCCGCGCGGGATCACCGCGATCTCGAACGGCTCGACATCGAGCCGGCCGAATTCCGTCGCGATGAACAGCCGCCCCTGCTGCGGCACGATCAGCAGCTCGCCGTCCGCGCTGTAGAAGAAACGGTCCTGCATCGAGCGGTTCGCCGCATACAGATGAATCGCACAGCCGTTCATCGCGGCGGCCGACCCGTTGCCGGCCATCGTCACGAGACCGTCGACGAAATCGGTCGGCTCGACCGGCATCGGCAGCGGGTCCCAGCGCAGCTGGTTCGGCGGCGTCGGCGGCACGTCGGCCGAATCGCCGAATTCCGACACGAGCCGCTGCGCGCCCGCATACGGCTCGAACGGCCGGTGTACGGCGGCCGGGCGAATCCGGTACAGCCATGAGCGGCGATTGTGGCCGCGCGGCGCGGTGAACGCGGTGCCCGACAGCTGCTCCGCGTACAGTCCGTACGGCGCACGCTGCGGCGAGTTGCGGCCGTGCGGCAGCGCACCGGGCAGCGCCTCGGTCGCGAATTCGTTCGCGAAACCGCTCAGGTAGCCGGCGGTCGCCGGTTTCGACAGGTCAAGCGTCATCGTTTTCCTTTCTCCATCAATTCAGGGCGGCGTTCGGCGCCTGCGCAGCGCTGCGGCGCGTGACGCCCGCAAGGCCGAGCACGAACAGCGCCGAGCACAGCACGGGCACCGCGGCCGCGTGGAACAGCGCGCCGTTGGACCAGTTGAGCGCAATCAGTTGCCCGCCGACGAGCGGCCCGAGCACCGAGCCGATCCGGCCGATGCCGAGGCTCCAGCCGATGCCCGTCGAGCGCAGCGACGTCGGGTAATACTGGCCCGCGAGCGCGTTCACGGCCGGCTGCCCGCCGACCACGCAGAACCCGCCCGCGAACACGACGACCAGCAGCCACGGCAGCGCATGCGCGACCGAGCCGATCAGCCCCACCGACACGGCCGCGCACGCGAAGCAGGCGAACAGCACGCGCACGAAGCCGTAACGTTCGATGAACCAGCCGAGCGACAGCGTGCCGATCACGCCACCCGTCTGCAGCACCGTGCCGACGATCACCGCCGTGCCCGGCGAATAGCCGGCTTCGCGCATCACGGTCGGCAGCCAGTTCGACAGGAAGTACAGATCGATCAGGTTCATGAAACTGATCGCCCACAGCAGCAGCGTGACCGGCAGGCGGCCATGGCGGAACAGTTCGGCCACCGGCGCGCCGCTTGCCGCGCGTTCGCGCACGACGAGCCGCGTATTCGCATCGATGCCGGCTTCCGGTGCGAACCGCGCGAGCCAGTCGCGCGCCTGCGCGACGCGCCCTTTCAACACCAGGAACTGCAGCGATTCGGGCAGCCGCGCGACCATCGCGATCGTCAGCACGAGCGGCACCGCACCGCCGACGAAGAACACCGAACGCCAGCCGAGCGCCGGAATCAGCGCCGCGCTGATGAAGCCGCCGAGCGCCGCGCCGAGCGTGAAGCCGCACGACACGATCATCATCCGCTTCACGCGATGCGCGGCCGGGCTGAACTCGCCGACCAGCGCCATCGCGTTCGGCATGATGCAGCCGAGGCCGAGACCGGTGACGAAGCGCAGCGCCATCAGCACGGGAATCGAGCCCGCGAACGGTGTCGCGAGCATCGTCACCGCGAAGAACAGCGTCGAGCCGATCAGCACCGGGCGCCGCCCGATCCGGTCGGCCAGCACCGACAGCCCGAGCGCGCCGAGCAGCATCCCGAACAGGCTCGCGCTGAACACGGGCCCGAGCGCCTGCTTCGGCACACCCCATTCGGCGATCACGCTCGGCGCGACGTAGCCCATCGCCTGCGCATCGAAACCGTCGATCACGAGACACAGCCCGCACAGCGCGAGCAGCATCCAGTGAAAACCCGGGCGATGGGTCTCGTCGATCACGCGCTCGACTTCGAGCACGCGCGTATCGGCCGCCGCGCTCATTGCGCCACCTCGGCGGCCGGATGCACGGGCGGCGTCACGCCCCGGCGCGCGAGCGCCATCGCTTCGCGCAGCACGTCGGCGTCGCCGACCTGGTTCGCGAGCAACAGGATCAGCTTCGCGTTGACGAGCTGGCTGTCGGCATCCGACAGGTCGCGATGCATGTCGATCAGCGCTTCGTAGAACGCATCGGGATCGGCCAGACGCGGGCGGGTATCGAGTGGGGGCATGACGGTGTCTCCGGTGTCTTTATCGTATTCAGCGTGCGCAGCTCGCGCGCGCCAGTGCGTCGGCGATCGCCTGACGGTCGAGCGTGCGCGAGCGGGCGCAGACGTGCTGGTCGGGACGCAGCAGGTAGAACGTGCCGGGCTGCGCGTCGTAGCGCTGCGCGGCGAGGCCGTCGACGTCCTCCACGACGTCGACACCGGCCGCCGGCTGCGCGTGCCCGGCCGGCACGACGAGCACCGGCCGCACCGCTGGCGCGAGGCCGTCGACGGCCTGCGCGAGCGCGGCCGCGTCGCCCGGCAATCCGAACAGCACGCCGGTGAAGCCGCCGCGCAGATGCTGCAGCAGCCAGCCCGACGCGCCTTGCGCGCGCACCGGTGCATCGGCCGCCGCCGCGCCCGGCCGCATCGCGCACGCAAACGTGTCGCCGCCGCGGTCCGGCGTGTTGAGCGGCGAATCGGCCAGCACGGCCGGCACCGACAGGCGCCCGCTGTTCACCAGCTTGCGCGCGAACTCGCAGTCGCGCGCAAGCTTCAGCGTCGCGTCGCGGAACACGCGCGACACCGCGCTTTTCGGCGTGATGAAGTCAGTCGAACGTGTCGAGTTTCGGATGTTCTCGTCGGCCGCGAACTCCCGCTCGCTCGCATAGGTGTCGAGCAGGCGGTCGTGCGCACGGCCGTCGAGCACCAGTTTCAGCTTCCACGCGAGGTTGTCCGCGTCCTGCACGCCGCTGTTCGCACCGCGCGCGCCGAACGGCGACACGCCGTGCGCGGAATCGCCCGCGAACAGCACGCGGCCGTGGCGGAACGTGTCCATCCGCTGGCAGCGGAACGTATAGACGCTCACCCACTCGAGCTCGAACTCGACGTCCGCGCCGAGCAGCGCGCGCACCCGCGGGATCACGCGCTCCGGCTGCTTCTCGGCGACCGGGTCGGCATCCCAGCCGAGCTGGAAGTCGATGCGCCACACGTTGTCCGGCTGGCGGTGCAGCAGCACCGACTGGTTGCGGTGAAACGGCGGGTCGAACCAGAACCAGCGCTCGGTCGGAAACTCCGCCTTCATCTTCACGTCGGCGATCAGGAAGCGGTCCTTGAACGTGCGGCCGCGGCTTTCGAGACCCATCATCGTGCGCATCGGGCTGCGCGAGCCGTCGGCCGCGATCACGTATTGCGCGCGCAGCGTCGCGACGCCGTCCGGCGTCTCGATCGTCAGCACCGCGTGTTCGGCCGACTGGTCGACGCCCGTCACCTTGTGCTTCCAGCGGATGTCGATGTTCGGCAGCTCGAACGCGCGGTCGGCCAGATAGCCTTCGACGTAGTACTGCTGCAGGTTGATGAACGCGGGGCGCGCATGCCCCTCCTCGGGCAGCAGGTCGAACGCGTAAAGCTGCTCGTCCTGCAGGAACACCTTGCCGACGTGCCAGCTCACGCCCTTGTCGACGAAGCGCTCGCCGCAGCCGAGCCGGTCGAAGATCTCGAGCGTGCGCTTCGCGAAGCAGATCGCGCGCGAGCCGGTCGACAGCGTGTCGTCGTCGTCGAGCAGCACGACCGGCACGCCCTGCTGCGCGAGGTCGATCGCGGCGGCCAGGCCCACCGGGCCCGCGCCGACGACGATCACCGGGTGGACGGCCGCGTCGTGCGCGCGGGCGCGGTACTCGAACTTCAGCGTCTGGTAATCGATGCTCATGGTCGCCATCCGCGCGTCAACCCCGCCGTGCGCGTACCGCCGCGCCCGTCGCTCCGTCCGTCTCCTCGCGGCGCGCCTGCCCGCTTGTCCTGTCAACAACCGCCACGTCTCGCTCCTTGCTTCCTGTTGATTCGTGAACGGCGCCGTTTCGCGGCGCCCGCATGCCGCATTTCTTGATCGGCGACAAATCTTGGATTTACGAATAGTAAAACCAATTACGAATAGTGAAATCAACGTAAACCCTAGTCGTTCGCTCGGGGACGGGATAACCATATGAGTGAAACGCCGAGCCGAGCGCGGCGCGCGCTGCTAATATCAAGTCACGAGGCGGCCCTTTCGGCCGCCATTTTTCCTTCTCACGCCGATGATTCCGCCTACCATCCCCGAGCTGGTCAGCCGTGCCGGGCAACTGCCGTATCTGCGGGAACACCTCGCGCTTGCCGAAGGCGGCACCGCGTGCGCGAATCTGCCCGAGCGCACGCTCGCCAGCGCGTACGAGCCGATCTACGACGTGACGATGCCCGGCGCGCCGCAATCGACGTCGTTCGCCGACGCGATCGAGCGCTACGGCGACGAGCTCGGCTTCCAGGCCGTCACGCTCGTCACCGGCGCGCAGCACGACCCGGTCGACGCAGCAGTCGACGACCAGACGCTGGTCGCAATCGACCGCCTGTCGCGCGCGCTGCACGCGATCAATTTCTTCGGGGCGCAGCGTCACGGGCTGCTGTTCCTGCGCGTGCACGAGCGGCTGCTCAAGAGCGTGAAGTACGACCACGGCAAGCATTTCTCGTCGGTGCTGCAGCGCTTCGGGCTGCCGCCCGAGCGGATCGTGATCGAGCTGCCGGCGGTCGCGGTCGCCCACAAGACGTTCCTCGGCTACCTGACGCGCAGCTATCAGCATCACGGCTTCAAGGTCGCCGACAAGCTGCCCGACCCGGGCCGCATCCTCGCGGTCGAATCGGACATGGCGCGCCCCGACTACATCAAGATGGATGCGGGCATCGCATTGCGCGACGGGATGGTCAAGGCGCTCGTCGCCTACGCGCAGCGCGTGCGGATTCCGCTGATCTTCGACGGTGTGGTCGACGAGACGCAGTGCGAGCTGCTGCGCCAGCACGACGTGCGGTTCATGCAGGGGCCGGTGTTCGCGAAGGTCGTGACGGCCTGAGCGATCGGCGGGAGAAGCGCGCGCGAAGCGCGGCGCGCCGGATGGTGGATGCCGGTGTCGGGTTGCCTCGGGAATCGGCTTTCAGCACACGCGTCGCACGACGCCGGCCGGTTCCTCGTTCGTTCATGCAGAAAGGTCGAATGCGCTTGCGCACCCGCCCGGCACCGGCGCACGCCTACTCCCTGCCACCGTCGTCGTACTTCGGTAGATCGTCGTCGATCTCGATGCCCGAGAAACGATCGCCGTACCAGACGTGCCAAGCCGGACGCAGCCGCGACGGTTCGTCGAGCGTCGCGTAATTGATCTCGACCGTCCGCGGCGCGTCGGAGCGCCGGTATTCGAGTTGCGCGCCGCAACGGCCGCAGAAGCGCCGTTCGCCCCATGCGCTCGACGCGTAGACGGTCGGTTCGCCCCGCAGATATTCGAATGCGTCGATCGGCACCGATGCCGATGCGACGACCGCCGCGCCGGTCGTGCGCTGGCAGAGCCGGCAGTGGCAGAAGCCGGCGTCGGTCGGAACGCCGGCGATACGGTAGCGGATCGCGCCGCACGCGCATCCGCCTTCCATCGGTTCGGGGTGCGCCATCGCAGACCTCGTCGTCGGGAAGCAGGCGAACGATGATGAGCGCGGTTCGCCCGTCGCGCAATACGCAACGGTGCCGCGCCGCCTCTGCTTCCCCCCCTGTTGCGCACGAGCTGGTTGCCGCACGATCACAGCACCCGCGCGCTCGTCGCTCTCAGACCGTCTGCCCGAGCCGCTGCGCGAGCGCCTTCAGTTGCGGCCCGACCTGTGTGCGAAACACGTCTTCGTCCATCGACGACGCCGGGCCGCTGCAGCTCAGGATCAGCCAGCGCCCCTCGCGCGGCTCGCGAAACGGCACGGCCGCCGCGTTCACGTCCGCGTGCCACGCGCGGAACGAATAGCAGCAACCGCCCGCCGAGAATTCGGCCACCGCCTGCTGCGCGGCGACGACGAGCGCATCGGCGTCGGCCGCGCCGCCGGCCGCGCGGTGCAGTTCGGCATAGAGCGCGCGGCGCACGTCCTCCGGCTGCACGGCCAGGTACGCGCGCCCCATCGAGCTCGTCAGCATCGACAGCCGCGAACCGGGCGCGAGCCCGAGCGTCAGTGCGGTCTCGCTGCGGATCGTCTCCAGATAGATCATGTCGAGCCCGTCGCGGCAGCCGAGCGACACGGCCGCGCCGATCTCGCGCGCGAGCGCCTGCATGTGCGGCCGCGCGAGATCGATCGTCCCCGAGCCCGACAGCAGCGCGTAGCCGAGCGACAGCACGCCGGCGTCCAGCGCATACTTTCCGAGCGTCTCGTCGTAGCGCAGATAGCCGAGCACGGTCAACGTATAGGCGAGCCGGTTCACCGTCGCCTTCGGCAGCCCCGTGCGTTCCGCGAAATCGCGATTGCCCAGCATCGTCTCGCCGGGCCGGAAGACGCGCAGCAGGTCGAGCCCGCGCGCGAGCGCGACGACGAATTTGCGCTCGTCGATCGTGGTGTCGTCGATGGTTGAAAGTGTCATCCGGTGCTACACTGAGGTCGATTTGCAAAACATTGTTCCGCACAGCGGAACGCAAGTCAAGCGAACTTCAGGCATCAACCCGGAGCAAGCGCTGCAGCGCGGCCTCTGTCCGACTGAAAAGCACGGGCTCGGGGCCGGCGCCGAAGCGCCCGCTCCGACCGACCGCAAAGCATGGGGCCGGAGTAAGCGCTGAAGCGTCCACTCTGGCCGACCGCGAAGCATGGGGCCCGAGTAAGCGCTGAAGCGCCAACTCGGGCCGACAGGAGATGAGACGATGAGTGCTGCAACTTTTCATTGGGACGATCCGCTGCTGCTCGACCAGCAACTGACCGAAGAAGAGCGAATGGTCCGCGATGCCGCGCAGGCGTATGCCCAGGACAAGCTCGCGCCGCGCGTCACCGAAGCGTTCCGCCACGAACGCACCGACGCGGCCATCTTTCGCGAGATGGGCGAGGTCGGCCTGCTCGGCCCGACGATTCCCGAGGAATACGGCGGCCCCGGCCTCAACTACGTCAGCTACGGGCTGATCGCGCGCGAAGTCGAGCGTGTCGATTCCGGCTACCGGTCGATGATGTCCGTGCAGTCGTCGCTCGTGATGGTGCCGATCTTCGAATTCGGCTCCGACGCGCAGAAGCAGAAATACCTGCCGAAGCTCGCGACCGGCGAATGGATCGGCTGCTTCGGCCTGACCGAGCCGAACCACGGCTCCGACCCGGGCAGCATGGTCACGCGCGCGAAGAAGGTGCCGGGCGGCTACGCGCTGTCCGGCGCGAAGATGTGGATCACCAACTCGCCGATCGCCGACGTGTTCGTCGTATGGGCGAAGCTGGAAGAGAACGGCAAGGACGCGATCCGCGGCTTCATCCTCGAGAAGGGCTGGAAAGGCCTGTCGGCGCCGGCGATCCACGGCAAGGTCGGGCTGCGCGCATCGATCACCGGCGAGATCGTCCTCGACGAGGTGTTCGTGCCCGAAGAGAACCTGATGCCGAACGTGAGCGGCCTGCGCGGCCCGTTCACCTGCCTGAACTCGGCCCGCTACGGGATCGCGTGGGGCGCGCTCGGCGCCGCCGAGTCCTGCTGGCACACCGCGCGCCAGTACGTGCTCGACCGCCAGCAGTTCGGCCGGCCGCTCGCCGCGAACCAGTTGATCCAGAAGAAGCTCGCCGACATGCAGACCGAAATCACGCTCGGCCTGCAAGGCGTGCTGCGCCTCGGCCGGATGAAGGACGAAGGCACGGCCGCCGTCGAGATCACGTCGATCATGAAGCGCAATTCGTGCGGCAAGGCGCTCGACATCGCCCGCCTCGCGCGCGACATGCTCGGCGGCAACGGCATCTCCGACGAATTCGGCGTCGCGCGCCACCTCGTGAATCTCGAAGTGGTCAATACGTACGAAGGCACGCACGACATCCACGCGCTGATCCTCGGCCGCGCGCAGACGGGCATCCAGGCATTCTTCTGATGATCCGGCCATGACGCACGCGGCAGCGATGCCGCGCACGCCGCCCAAGCAAAAGCCCGCTCGGCATGACTGCCGAGCGGGCTTTTTTTCATCGCAGCCGCGGCCGCGGGCCGCCGATGCTCACTTGTTCGGCTGCGGCGTCAGGCGCAGATACGGACGCACCGCGTTGAAGCCCTTCGGGAAGCGCTTCTTCAGCTCTTCCGGATCCTGCAGCGACGGCACGATCACGACATCGTCGCCATCCTTCCAGTTGCCGGGCGTCGCGACCTTGTAATTATCGGTCAGTTGCAGCGAGTCGATCACGCGCAGCACTTCGTCGAAGTTGCGCCCCGTGCTGGCCGGATAGGTGATCGTGAGCCGCACCTTCTTGTTCGGGTCGATCACGAACAGCGAACGCACCGTCAGCGTTTCGTTCGCGTTCGGGTGAATCATGTCGTACAGCTGCGACACCTTGCGGTCCGCGTCGGCGATGATCGGAAAGCCCACGACCGTCGACTGCGTTTCGTTGATGTCGTTGATCCAGCCCTTGTGCGATTCGACGCCGTCGACCGACAGCGCGATCACCTTCACGTTGCGTTTCTCGAATTCGCCCTTCAGTTTCGAGGTCAGCCCGAGTTCGGTCGTGCACACCGGCGTGTAGTCGGCCGGATGGGAGAACAGGACGCCCCAGCTGTTGCCGAGCCACTCGTGAAACTTGATGGTGCCCAGGCTCGATTCCTGCTCGAAATCCGGTGCGATGTCGCCAAGACGCAGACTCATGATGTTCCCTCCTCGAACGATGCTGGTTGAAACCGCGCGCTGGACAGCGCGGGGCAGTCCATCAGCTTACGGGAAGCAATGGGCCGTGCGAACGATTATTCCGTTTGATATTCATACTTTTTTGTCATTTTTACCCGGCGTCATGGCAGAACGGAAGCTCGCGGGGGAAACTTTTCAACCCGTTTGCCGCTCTGTTCATGATTACAAGTCGTTTACCATGCAGTCTTGCGCTGCCGCCGTGTGTCTTCCCGGCTCGCCAGCAGGCAGGGGTTTCGCTACGATGTGAACCTGCAGCATGACAGCACGAAGGGAGTTGCAATGTCGGAAATCAACAAGGAGAAACTGATGTCGGATATCAAAACCGTTCTCTCGGACGCCGAAGACCTGCTCAAGCAAGCGGCGAGCAGCACGGGCGACCGTGCGGCCGAGCTGCGCGAGAAAGCCATGTCGCGCCTGAAGCAGGCCAAGGAAAAGGCAGCCGACGTCCAGGTCGTGGTGGTCGAGAAAGGCAAGAAGGCTGCACGCGCGACCGACGACTACGTGCACGAGCATCCGTGGACGTCGATCGGCGTGGCCGCCGGCGTCGGCGTGCTGATCGGCCTGCTGATCAACCGCAAGTAACGCGCTCTGCGCCGTTTCGTCCCGCGGGCCGGGTTGCGGCCTGCGGGCGTCGAAGCCTGTCGGCCCGCGCCGGCCGGCTTTGTCCTAGCTGCTTACTGCACGCGCAAGCACCTCATCCATGACGACAGACACCCCCTCGCAGCCGTCCGGTCAAGGACCGTTGCGCCGCCTCGTCGGCTCCGCCATCGGCCTTCTGCAGACGCGCCTCGAACTGGTGGGCATCGAGCTCGCCGAGGAGAAGGAGCGCCTGATGGGCGTGCTGTTCCTCGGACTCGCCGCGATGATGCTCGCGACGATGGCGCTCATCAGCCTGACCGTGCTGATCGCGATCGCGTTCTGGGATACCTACCGCTGGCAGGCGCTCGCCGCGATCACCGCGCTGTATGCCATTGGCGGCATCGTATGCGCGCTGAAGGCGCGCTCGGGCCTGCGCGACGCGCCGACCGTGTTCGAGGCGACGCTCGCCGAGCTCGAGAAAGACCGCGACCTGTTCCGCGGCAAGCCGTGAACGCCTTCGCGCTCATCCCTCCCACCTACTTCGTCGACGCGCCATGAGCCAGAACATCACGGGCAATCCCTCCCGCTCCCATTCGTCGCGATCGAACTGGAGTGCGTCGCAGCACCGCGCGCTCCGCAAGGAATTGCTGATCCTGCGATCCGAAGTCGAGCGGCTCGAATTTGCGGAGGCTGCCGCCGAAATGCGCCACGCCGTCACGCGCTTCAGCTGGCTCAAGGTGTTCATCCCCGGGCTGTCGACCAGCAGGTTCGGCCAGTCGGCCAAGAACCTGAACGCAAGCCTCGGCCAGCTCGTCAACCAGTATCCGATGCTGAGTTCGCTCGCGTCGCTCGTGCTGGCGAAACCCGTTCGCTCGCTGCTGCGTGCGAGCGCGGGCCCCGCGTTGAAGTGGGGCACGCTCGGCTTCGCCGCATGGGAGGTCTACCGGATCTGGAAACAGTCCCGCGACGAACGCGGGCTCGACGCACAGAACGACTGATCGTCGGCATCCCGCGCGCACGGCCCTGCGCCACTGCGCGCCTTCCTTGCGCACTCAGCGCACACCCCAGCAGACAGCGCCCGGTTCGTCGACGCCATCGCTTCCTGTATTGCCTTTCGTCCCGTCCGAACGCAGCGTGAACGTGCCGCATGCATCGTCGTGCATCGGCCCGGTGTCGAGCGGCGTCGCCGCCAGTTCATAGCTCACGGGTGAACCGTCGCCATCCGGCGGCGCGTACGCGAGCGCGTCCGACAACGCCGGGGGCGGCGCCATGTCGACCACCGCGAGCGACATGGCGACCATCAACTCGACGAGCGTGAATCCGCACGATCGTTGCACCATATTCTTCAAGGGTCGAGCGCCCCGTTCCATCGCAATCGCCCTCCGCCACGGTGATGCGACGACTGTAGCGGCGCGTGCAAACGTGCGCCATTTGCCGAACGGCCGAGGCGACATGCGATCGCGACCGACACAATCGGCGCGAATCGAACCCATGGAGCAGACGATAAACGGACGCAGCGCGTCAGCGCTTACGGGGGGTCTTGGCGGGAGAGGCGCGACGGAACTCTTCGATCACGTCGGCAAATTCGGAAACGTCCTCGAACCGGCGATACACCGATGCGAAGCGGACATAGGCGATCGTATCGAGGCCGCGCAACTCGTTCATCACGAGTTCGCCCAGCTTCTCGCTACGCACTTCACGCTCGCCAGTCGCGAGCAGTTGATACTCGATGCGGGCGACCGCCGCGTCGATCGCGTCGGCCGCAACCGGCCGTTTGCGCAGCGCGAGTTGCATGCTGGCGACGATCTTGCGACGGTCGAATTCCGTGCGGCTGCCGTCCTTCTTCACGACGGCCGGCAGGTTCAGTTCGACCCGCTCGTACGTCGTGAAGCGCTTGTCGCAAGCCGAGCAGCGACGGCGCCGGCGAATCGCGGCGCCATCTTCGGACACGCGCGAGTCGACGACCTGCGTGTCGTCATGCCGGCAGAACGGGCAGCGCATCGGCGATCAGCGATAGACCGGGAAACGCTTGGTCAGCTCGGCGACCTGCGCACGCACGCGCTCGATCGTCGCTGCGTCCTCCGGGTTCTCCAGCACGTCGGCGATCAGGTTACCCACCTGCTCGGCTTCCGCCGGCCCGAAGCCACGCGTCGTCATCGCCGGCGAACCCAGGCGCACGCCGCTCGTCACGAACGGCTTTTCCGGATCGTTCGGGATCGCGTTCTTGTTCACCGTGATGTGCGCCGCGCCGAGTGCCGCTTCCGCTGCCTTGCCCGTGATGTTCTTCGCGCGCAGGTCGACCAGCATCACGTGGCTTTCGGTGCGGCCCGACACGATCCGCAGCCCGCGCTTGACCAGCGTTTCGGCCAGCACGCGTGCGTTCTCGACCACCTTCTGCTGATATTCCTTGAACTCCGGCGACAGCGCTTCCTTGAACGCCACCGCCTTCGCCGCGATCACGTGCATCAGCGGGCCGCCCTGGATGCCCGGGAAGATCGCCGAGTTGATCGGCTTCTCGTACTCGGCCTTCATCAGGATCACGCCGCCGCGCGGGCCGCGCAGGCTCTTGTGCGTCGTCGTCGTCACGAAATCCGCGTGCGGCACCGGGTTCGGGTACACGCCCGCCGCGATCAGGCCAGCGTAGTGCGCCATGTCGACCATCAGGTACGCGCCCACCGACTTCGCGATCTTCGCCAGACGCTCGAAATCGATCTTCAGCGCAAACGCCGACGCGCCCGCGACGATCAGCTTCGGCTTGTGTTCCTGCGCGAGCTTCTCGGCCGCTTCGTAGTCGATGTCTTCGTTTTCGTTCAGGCCGTAGCTCACCACGTTGAACCACTTGCCCGACATGTTCACCGGCGAGCCGTGCGTCAGGTGGCCGCCGTGCGCGAGGCTCATGCCCATGATCGTGTCGCCCGGCTTGAGCATCGCGAAGAACACGCCCTGGTTCGCCTGCGAACCCGAGTTCGGCTGCACGTTCGCCGCTTCCGCACCGAACAGCTGCTTCACACGGTCGATCGCCAGTTGCTCAACCACGTCGACGTACTCGCAACCGCCGTAGTAGCGCTTGCCCGGATACCCTTCCGCGTACTTGTTCGTGAGCTGCGAGCCCTGCGCGGCCATCACGGCCGGGCTCGTGTAGTTTTCCGACGCGATCAGCTCGATGTGATCTTCCTGGCGGCGGTTTTCCTGCTCGATCGCTGCAAAGATTTCGGGATCGACGTTCGCGATGGTGCTTTGGGCTCTGTCAAACATACGGTTTCCGTTAAGTGTGTACAGGTTGACCGGAGTGGCCGAGTACGGTGCGCTGCTGGCGAGACCAGCCCGACGTGGCGGAAGAATCCGTATGACGCGAGGCAGGACAGCCACCGGCGATGCACGCGACGGCGCACAACGGCTGCCCAGGCGAACGGCAAAAACGGCGCCCCGCGCTTCACGGTGGGATGCTCCACCTTGAACCCTGAGGGTTCTATCGCCAGTCACGCAGGGGTGATGAGCGCATTAGTGTATTGGATGCGTCATGAATAGGCAACCGCACGGCAGGGCGCCCCAAACAATAAGGGCCAGACTCTACGCGCCCGTGCCGACACGCTTTGCCGTCTTGCCGCGGTGCGGCATTCTCAGTAGGCTTGCGGGATTCCACCCGCTATTCCGTTACCGACCAGGAGCAGCAATGATCGTGTTCGTCACAGGTGCGTCCGCCGGCTTCGGCGCCGCCATCTCCCGTGCCTTCGTCAAGGGCGGCCATCGCGTCGTCGCCACCGCACGCCGCAAGGATCGCCTCGATGCGCTCGCGGCCGAACTCGGCGACGCGCTGCTGCCGTTCGAGCTCGACGTGCGCGACCGCGCGGCCGTCGAAGCCGTGCCGGCCACCCTTCCCGCCGAATTCGCGGCGCTCGACGTGCTCGTCAACAACGCCGGCCTCGCGCTCGGCGTCGAGCCGGCCCAGAAGGCGAGCCTCGACGAGTGGCAGACCATGATCGACACGAACTGCTCGGGCCTCGTGACCGTCACGCACGCGTTGCTGCCGGGCATGATCGCGCGCGGTCGCGGCCATATCTTTAATCTGGGCTCGGTGGCCGGCACCTATCCGTATCCGGGCGGGAACGTCTACGGCGCGACCAAGGCTTTCGTCAGACAATTCAGCCTGAATCTGCGCACCGACCTGATCGGCACGCCGTTGCGCGTCACCGACATCGAACCGGGCCTGTGCGGCGGCACGGAATTCTCGAACGTCCGCTTCCGCGGCGACGATGCAAAGGCGGCGAACGTCTACCAGAACGTCCAGCCGCTCACGGCCGAGGACATCGCCGATACGATCTACTGGATCGCCACGCGCCCCGCGCACGTCAACATCAATACGATCGAAATGATGCCGGTCGCGCAAGCGCCGGCCGGCCTCACGATCCATCGCGGCTGACCGTCGCCCGCAGCCGCGGGCCCGCCTCCGGGCGGCCCGCGGTGTGCTACGACGCACTACATTCCGTTACGAATCGGTTACGAATCGGGCCTTTGCCTTCCGGTAGAATGCGCGCCATGACTCAGCCTACCCGCTCCCCGGAAGCGCCGTCCGGCTTTACCTGGCCGGTGCGCGTGTACTACGAGGATACCGATGCAGGCGGCATCGTCTTCTATGCCAACTACCTGAAGTTCTTCGAGCGCGCCCGCACCGAGTGGCTCCGTGCATGCGGCGTCGACCAGCGTCGGCTCGCCGACGACACCGGTGCGATCTTCATCGTGCGTAGCACGTCGCTCGACTACCGCGCGCCGGCGCGACTCGACGACACGCTGACGATCACGAGCCGGCCCGGACGCATCGGCCGCGCCTCGGTGGAATTCACGCAGGAAGCCTGGTGTGGCGACACACTGCTCGTGGCCGGGCATATCCGCCTCGGCTGCGTCGACCGTCACGGCATCCGGCCCGCGGCCATCCCGCCCGTCGTGCTCGACGCGTTGCAACGCGGTCCCGTCATCGACGCCGGGCAGACGGGTTTGTCAACGAAGCGCGCATGAGCGCCGTTTAGACAAAGCCTATGAACTTGCCGTTCTGATTCGATACTAAGCAAGGTTCGGCGTCAGGCATGGCCGGCGCGCCGCGCCGCACGCACGCCGGACGCCCTTGCCGGGCACCCCCGAAGGGACGTTACTCAAACCTCTATGAATACTGTTCAAGACCTGTCGATCATTTCCCTCGTCCTCAACGCGAGCGTGCTGGCCCAGGCGGTGATGGGACTGCTGCTGCTGCTGTCGCTGATGTCGTGGACCTTCATCTTCCGCAAGTGGTTCGCGATCCGCCGCGCGCGTGCCCAGACCGAACGCTTCGAGAAGGATTTCTGGTCGGGCGGCGACCTGCAGGCGCTGTACCAGAGCGCCGCCAACAACCGCCACACGATCGGCGCGCTCGAACGGATCTTCGAATCGGGGATGCGCGAATTCCTGAAGGCGAAGGAAAAGCGCCTCAGCGATCCGGGCCTCGTGCTCGATGGCGCCCGCCGCGCGATGCGTGCGTCGTTCCAGCGTGAAATGGACGTGCTCGAAGCCAACCTCGCGTTCCTCGCGTCGGTCGGCTCGGTCAGCCCGTACATCGGTCTGTTCGGCACGGTCTGGGGGATCATGAACTCGTTCCGCGGCCTCGCGAACGTGCAGCAGGCCACGCTCGCGAACGTCGCGCCCGGCATCGCCGAGGCGCTCGTCGCCACCGCGATCGGCCTGTTCGCCGCGATTCCGGCGGTGGTCGCGTACAACCGCTACGCGCACGACATCGACCGCCTCGCGATCCGCTTCGAGACCTTCATCGAAGAGTTCTCGAACATCCTGCAGCGTCAGGCCCAGTAAGGAGCGCGCCATGGCAGGAAGCCCCATCCGATCCAGCATGCGCGGCGGCCGCTCGCGCCGCGCAATGGCCGACATCAACGTCGTGCCGTACATCGACGTGATGCTGGTGCTGCTCGTGATCTTCATGGTCACAGCACCGCTCGTCGCCCCGTCGATCATCAACCTGCCGACCGTCGGCAACGCCGCGCCGCAGGAGCAGACGCCGCCCGTCGTCGTCAACATCAAGGCCGACCGCACGATGAGCGTCAAGTACAAGGGCGACTCGGGCGCGACCCAGGAAGACACGATGACGAAGGCCGAGCTCGACAGCTTCATCTCGGCCCGTCAGGCCGATCACCCTGACCAGCCGGTCGTGATCGCAGCCGACAAGACCGTGCAGTACGATGCCGTCATGACCGTGATGTCCGATCTGAAGGCGCGTGGCGTCAAGCGCGTCGGCCTCCTCGTCAAATCGCAATGAACCGGCAGCAATCCACGCGCAGATCCGCCTACCCGCTCCAGCCTCCCCGCGAGCGCGGGACGTGGCGCGCGTTCGCGCTCGCCGCGCTGATGCACGTGCTGCTCGCGCTGTTCCTCTATCACGGCGTGCAGTGGCAGAACAGCACGCCGGCCGGCGCCGAAGCCGAGCTGTGGACCGAAGTGCCCGACGTTCCCGCGCCGCGGCCCGTCGTCACGCCCGCGCCGCCCGTGAAGGTCGCGCCGCCCCCTGCCCCGGTGCGCGACGAGCAGGCCGACATCGCGCTGCAGCAGAAGAAGCGGCAGCAGGAAGCGGCCGCGCGCGAAGCGCAGCTCGAGCAGCAGCGCCGTGCGCAGCAACTGAAGGCCCAGCAGGAAGAGGAAGCCCGGCGCGCGCAGCTCGCCGCGCAACAAGCCGCCGCGCTGGCCGCACAGAAGGCCGCGGAACGCGACAGACAGAAGCAGGCCGACAAGCTCAAGCAACAGCAGCTCGCCGAACAGCAGAAGCTCGAACAGCAGAAACTCCAGCAGCAAAAGCAGGCGCAGCTCGAAGCGCAGCAGGCGGCGAAGGCGAAGGCCGACGCGGCCGCCAAGGCGAAGGCGCAAGCCCAGGCCAAGGCGAAGGCCGAGGCCGCGGCGCACGCGAAGGCCAGTGCGGCGGCGAACGCGAAGCTCGACCGCGAACGCAGCGCGCGCCTCGCGCAGATGCAGGGCCTGTCCGGCGCCGGTGAAGGCGGCGGCGAAGGTCTCGCGAAAAGCGGCACGGGTACGGGCTCCGGCGGCAATGCCGCCACGCCCGGCTATGCCGACAAGGTGCGCCGTCGCGTCAAGCCGAACATCGTTTGGGGCGGCGAGCGGGCGGGCCTGACCACCGTCGTCAAGATTCGGTGCACGCCGTCCGGTGACGTATTGAGCGCATCGGTCTCCCGCTCGAGCGGGAATTCGGGGTGGGATCAAGCCGTGGTCAGTGCGATCCACGCATCGGTCCCGTTGCCGCCCGATTCTAACGGTCGTACCCCGTCTGACATTACGATTACCTTCAAGGCGGCGGAGTGAAACGAAATGCGCTTACACTCCGGGCGTCGCTGTCAGATGGGAACGAATCGGGTATTTTTACTGTCTCTGCCGTTGCGCAGCGATCCAAGCCATACGGGAAGCAAGAAGCATGAGTTTGATGACAAAGCTAGGTTTCAGGGCACTCGTGGCCTCGTGTCTGATCACGGCGGGCAGCGCCGCTAACGCCCAGGTCAACGTGCTGATCACCGGTGTCGGGTCGACCCAGTTCCCCATTGCCACCGCGAACTTCACGAACGAGGCGAATCTGCCGCAGCAGGTCACGTCGATCGTGCGCGCCGACCTCGCCCGCAGCGGCAAATTCACCAACATCGACGCGGGCAGCACGCCCGTGCCCGAGACCGCCTCGGTCGATCTCGGCGCATGGAAGGCCAAGGGCGCGAATGCGTTCGTCGCCGGCAGCGTGAACCGCGACGCGAACGGTCAGTACAAGGTCAACTTCATCCTGTACGACACCGTGAAGCAGCAAAGCCTCGGCGGCCTGTCGCTGACGGCCACCGACACCACGCTGCGCACGGCCGGCCACAAGATCGCCGACTACATCTATCAGAAGCTGCTCGGCGTGCGCGGCGTGTTCGCCACGCGCCTGTCGTACGTGATCAAGACCGGCAACCGCTACCAGCTGCAGATTTCCGATTCGGATGGTCAGAACGCGCGCATCGCGCTGTCGAGCACCGAACCGATCATCTCGCCGGCCTGGTCGCCGAGCGGCACGAAGGTCGCGTACGTGTCGTTCGAGCGCAAGAAGCCGATCGTCTACATCCATGACCTGCCGACCGGTCGCCGCTACATGGTCTCCGACCAGAAGGGCAACAACAGCGCACCGGCGTGGTCGCCGGACAGCAACACGCTGGCCGTCGCGCTGTCGCTGACGGGCAATACGCAAATCTACACGGTCAACGCGAACGGCGGCGGCCTGCGCCGCCTCACGCAGAGCAGCTCGATCGACACCGAACCGTTCTACTCGCCGGACGGCCGCTGGATCTACTTCACGAGCGATCGTGGCGGTGCGCCGCAAATCTACCGGATGCCCGCGCAGGGTGAAAGCGCCGGCGCCGCGCAGCGCGTGACCTTCACCGGCAGCTACAACACGAGCCCGCGCGTGAGCCCGGACGGCAAGCTGCTCGCTTACATCTCCCGCACGGGTGGGGGCTTCAAGCTGTACGTTCAGGATCTGCAGACTGGCGCGGCGAACGCCATCACGAATACCAATCGCGACGAATCGCCGAGCTTCGCGGCAAACGGCCAGTACGTTCTGTACGCTACCCAGTCGGGTGGTCGCAACGTTCTGGCTGCAGTGCCCTCCGACGGCAGCGCGCCGCCGCAGATCTTGTCCGTCCAGGGCGGCTCCGTTCGCGAGCCGTCGTGGGGGCCCTTCATGCAATGACCACAAGGAGAGTAACCATGATGTCGAATAAAGCTCGTCTGGCCCTGGCCGTGATGATGATCAGCGCGCTCGCAGCGTGCAAGTCGGGCGTGAAGCTCGACGACAAGGCAAACAACGCGGGCGCAGTCAGCACGCAGCCGAGCGCCGACAACGTCGCGCAAGTGAACGTCGATCCGCTGAACGACCCGAACAGCCCGCTCGCGAAGCGCAGCATCTACTTCGACTTCGACAGCTATTCGGTGAAGGACGAGTACCAGCCGCTGATGCAGCAGCACGCGCAGTACCTGAAGAGCCACCCGCAGCGCCACGTGCTGATCCAGGGCAACACCGACGAACGCGGCACGAGCGAGTACAACCTCGCGCTGGGCCAGAAGCGTGCGGAAGCCGTCCGCCGTGCGATGGCACTGCTCGGCGTGAACGATTCGCAAATGGAAGCCGTGAGCCTCGGCAAGGAAAAGCCGCAGGCAACGGGTCACGACGAAGCATCGTGGGCGCAGAACCGTCGCGCCGACCTCGTCTACCAACAGTAAGTAACGGAAGAATCGCCGTATGACGCACCGTTTAACCTGGCTGCGCGTTGCCGCAGCATTCTGCGTCGCCGGCGCGGCGTGGTCGGCCGCGCCGGCGCACGCCGGCATGTTCGACGACAACGAAGCGCGCCGTGCCGTGCTCGATCTGCGCAGCAAGAGCGACAACCTGTCGAGCCAGTTGTCGGCCGCCCAGCGTACGATCCTCGATCAATCCGGCCGTATCGACCAGCTGAACCAGCAGGTCGCGACGCTGCGCGGCGAGAACGAGGATCTGACGAACCGGCTGACGACGCTCGAGCGGCAGCAGAAGGAGTACTACCAGGATCTCGACACGCGGCTCAAGAAGTTCGAGCCGCAGCAGGCGACGATCGATGGTGTCGAAGGCACCGTGCAGCCGGGTGAAACGGATGCGCTCAGCGCGGCGCAGCAGCAGTTCCGCAACGGCAACTTCAAGGCGGCGGCGGCTTCGTTCCGTGCGTTCATCGCGAAGTATCCGCAGAGTCCCTATCAGCCGACCGCGCAGTACTGGTACGGCAACGCGCAATACGCGCTGCGCGACTACCGCGGCTCGACCGCGACGTGGCAAGGGATCGTCAGCAAGTTCCCGCAACACCCGCGCGCGGCCGACGCCCTCGTGGCGATCGGCACGAACCAGCTCGAGCAAGGCCAGAAGGCGGCCGCGAAGAAAACGTTCGAGCAGGTCGTGTCACAGTACGCCGGATCGAACGCGGCGCAGACGGCGCAGGGCAAGCTCGAAACGATCAAATAATTATCGTGACGGGTTGTTGACAGCCCTGCAACCCGTCGCTATAATCTTTTGCTCTTTGGGTCGTTGCCAAAGTTGTTGAAGCAACGAACCAAAACAAGTTTCAAGAACGTGGGGTGGTAACTCAGTTGGTTAGAGTATCTGACTTTTAATCAGAGAGTCGAGGGTTCGAGTCCCTCCCACCCTACCAACTATCTTCGATAGTGCAAAAAGCCTCCTTCGTGGAGGCTTTTTTGCGTCTGTCGCCGGGCAGCGTATGCTGCTCATTTCCACTTCCCGGCTAAACGCCCGTCGCCCCCTCGCCTTGATCGCTTCGCTACCACGGTTAGTCCGGCTTCTCCTGGTCGGCACCTGACATCGCGACGATCAGGTCGCCGATCCAATACCGCCGCTCCAACACGACGCCCACTGCCAAAAAGCGGAATGAGCAACTATTGCGACGACCGTTCAGTAATTGCCTCTATCAGCGCCAAAATCACCTCGCGTTTTCGCGCGTCGAGCGCTCGAAATCCAGAGACGATCCGCTGCTCATCTGGGCTTTCGAGCCGGGCGCCCTCTTCACCAGTAAGCACGTACCAGACATCGACGCCAGCAAGTGCAATCGCGCTCAAGTAGTCGGAGTTCGGGCGCCTCATGCCCTTTTCGTACTGAAATTGCGCGTGTTTCTGAACCCCTCCTAGCACCGCCAGTTCAGTCTGATTGAGCCCCAAACGCAGTCGCTCCCTTTTTAGCCGCACTTCAAAATCATTCATTTGATATTTTTTTCCTTGACAATATATCAAACGACTCTAAACTGGAATCGAGAAGTATCCGATTGATAGAAAACCTCCCGGTCACGGGGCGTTTGTGCGGGCCGACGCTGGCCAGGATCCCTAGATGCGGAGGTTGCATGTCCCTCACCTATGAAATATGCGGCTCACTGTCTGTACGCGACAATTTTCGGCACTACCATGCGCAGCAATTCGCTCGGAGCATTGCCGAGCCCGCAGACATCTACTTCGCGACCGATACCGTCACGCGATCTCTCGTAATTCGCATTCGTGGCGCACTGACAGACGACGAAACGAAATCGGTGGACAGTGCATTGGAACAATTCTCCCAGAAATGGGCGCAGACCGGCGCAATCTTCAGGCGAGTGCGCTATGGCGAGGTGTCGTTCGTGCCTGTTGGATTCGCTTGGCACGCTGAACTGCTCCAGAAGCTCATCGATGAACAGACTCGACTGGAAGCCCTTCTACAGCGTCAGGCACGGATTCTCGAAAAGTTTCGGCCTACTGCGAGCTAGCGTACGGGCCCACCAACATTGGAGCGCCAACTGCAGCGGTATGGAATCAAACCAACGGAGGTTCAGCATGAAAGAGGTAGCGCCTTATGTCCTGACCGGCGCTCTGGCCGTGCAGGACGATTTGGAAGACGAGCAACTCGATCGCGTATCCCGCCATCTAGGAGGTATCGCCACGGTGTATGCGAAGCACGACAAGATTGCCCACACTGTCGCACTGCGGATCTCGGGCACGCTGGTGCGTGACGACGTGCGCTATATCGAGCAGCGCGTGGAGCGGTTTGCCGAGGAAAACGCCCGCGTCGCCGCGATTCTCATCAGCGAATGGAATGGTGTGACGAGCGAGCTCGTTGTCGGTATGAACTGGGATGCACAATGTCTGCTCAGGCTCGGCGCTGCACAGGAACAGCTCGGGAAGCTCACGGAACAGTACTTCGACTTTTTGCTGCGTATCGAACCCCCAAGCTCCCCTGTCAACGGTAGTCCGCTCGTGCGTGTCGCGATCGAAGCACAAAACGATCGATGTTCGACGGATAGGTTCGCCCCCTAACTCAGTCTCCAGGCGTCGCGCCCCTTTCAACGGACTGGTCAAAAAAGACCATCTTTCATTGAACCGTTACATGTAACGCTGTATGCTTCGTTACATGTAACAGGAGGCTACAATGGCAGCTACCACTTCGGAGCGTGTTCGAATTCACCGCGAGAATCTTCGTGCGGCCGGGCTACGCCCAATTCAGATATGGGTGCCCGACGTCCGCCGGCCGGGTTTCGCCGATGAATGCGCTCGGCAATCGCGCATGGTCCACCAGAGCATCGACGAGAACGATCTGCTCGATTTCATTGAACAGGCTACGGACCTCGGACACTCACAATGAATCGAGGGAGCATTGTCACAGTCGCGCTCCAAGGTGATTTCGGCAAGGCTCGGCCGGCGCTCGTGGTGCAGTCGGACCTGTTTGCCGAACATCCCAGTGTAACGTTGCTGCTAATGTCGAGCTCAATGGTCGATGCGCCCTTGATACGCATTACTGTTGTCCCATCCGAGCAGAACGGCTTGCGCATGCCGTCCCAGATTGCCGTAGACAAAATGTTCACCGTGCGCCGCGAGAAAATCGGTCGCCCCATCGGCCACCTCGAAGATGAACTGATGGTTGCCGTCAATCGTTCGCTACTCGTTTTTCTTGGGCTAGCGTAACCGAGCCGCAAAAACAGCGGGCGGATTTCAGCACAAGACAAGGCCCCCTCTCCGATCACTGCATCAGTGACAGTCGGCACTTACCGCCCTTGATCGCGACCTTTTTGTTTGCCGGAGACAACTGCGCACTATGGTCGCCGTGCGTACGCCTGTCAACGCCAAACCTACCCAGTTGCCACGCTGGTACTCCCTCCGTAGATTCGAACCAGTGCAGCGATCCATCAGCGTGCCTTGCAAGGTCGGGTAAGCGACGCGCTTGCAATGCGTCGTTACCGTCGTCGCTATCCGCGCACCACACCGCTTCCAACATGCGCCGAACATGAGCAAACAAGCCCGAGCCAGACTAAGCGTTGAACTCGGCCCGCTAAAGCGGGAGTGGGACGCATATTGTGCACAGCGTGGCCTGACACCCAGCGAGGGTTTGCGGCAGTTCGTTGCGAAGGTCATTGCAAACGCTACAAATCGACCGCAGCCACATCAGCCCCTACCGCCACGACAAGGCCCATGCAAACAAATTGGGATCGCGTTGACCCACGCCGAGCTCGCACGCGTAAAAAGTGCGGCCTATCTTGACGGCTTCACGGCAAATCGATGGATTGTGGCACTGATCCGCGCATACCTGACGGACGAACCGCAGCTGGGTAACCGAGAATTGACGCTTCTCGCCGAATCAAACCAACAGCTCGCGGTAATTCGGAGGCAGCTGGGCGAGCTTGCAAGACACGTCAACGCAACCGGGTGTATAGACGGGCTCGATGGAGAGCAAATTCGTGCCACGATCGACGCCCATCTACGTACCGTGGCGAAGCTGCTGCGCAGAAACCTCGATCGCTGGAGCCGGTGATATGTCTTTTCCGAGAGTCTATGTCGACGAACTTTTGCTCAACTGGGGAGATCGCCTGTTTCACGATCCCCTACGGCATGTTCAGCCGCCGCGCCTTTCGGAGTGGGCGTTCCACCGAGACGCAATGCATCTGCGCGAGAAGCTGATGATGACACTTCGAGGCGCCTCCGAAGTGATGGTCAAGATCAGCAATAGGGCATCCGGTCCGCAGGGAATGAGCGTCGTCCGTCGTCACTTGAAGTACATTTCGCGCGACGGTTGTGTCGAACTGGAGGACCAGGACGAATGCCTGATTGCCGGAAAGCAGGCATTGGATGCTCTGATCGAACAATGGCATGTAGGCGGATGGGGCATCCCTCAAGAAAGCAAACGTCGAGAGACTCTCAACGTCTTGCTATCGATGCCCCCGGGTACCGACCGCCAGGCAGTATGGGACGCGGCACGGGCATTTGCACACGAAACTTTTGGTGACGGACGTCCGTATGTCTTCGCGAAACACGATGACGAGGCACATCCCCACGTACATATGAGCGTTCACACCCGTGGTCCGGACGGCCGGCGGCTCAATCCACGCAAACGAGATTTGCATCAATGGCGAGAAGCCTTCGCCCAACAACTTCGCGCACGCGGCGTCGACGCAAATGCAACGCCCAGAATGGTACGCGGCCAAACGCGGCGTCTTTCGAAGCAGGCAGCTGTTTGGGGAACGCTACAAGAGACCCCAATACGCTCTCCCGTAATCGACGACAGGACGCGCCATGACTTGTGGAAAGCACATATCGAAACCTTGAGCGCCTGGCACCAAATTGCACGCACATTGGCTAACTCCAATGTCCCCAAAGATCGGGCAATGGCGATAGGCGTCGTAGAGTTCGTACGGCAAATGCCCATTTGTTCACTGGGCCCAACGAACAGGCCGCAAGTCCCGGGCTCACTGCCATGGCCGACCCAGTCGACGGAGCGAGGTCGTTCACCAGCGGTACCAGACCTGCAACTGGACAGAAGTCGCCTGCCATCATTAGATGTTGAGCGCTGATGACCGACCGCCACACGGGCACATGAACAAAGGACAGTGAACCCGCGGCACACCGACGAATGCGGCCATCGCGGACATCATCGCTCAGCAGACGGCTTCGGCGGCGCACGCCCCGCAAGTCGTCACTCTTGAATTGACTGCGCGGAATCGGCGTCGATATAACGCGGCTTCGCGTTCTGCAAGTCGCGCGTGTTCTTCTGCACAGCCACCGAGCCGAACAGCGCGAGCACGAACGACATCGCATAAAAGCCCTTCTCGCTCAACTGCAGCGTCGCGTTGAAAAGGCCGACGACCAGCAGCGCGATCGACAGCAGCAGCGCGATCCAGCTGAGGCCGTAGTAGATGCCCGTGACGGGAATGCCTTCCGCGCGGTCGCGCACGCTCTTCTGCAGCGAGATCGCCGCGTAAAGACCGAACACCAGCACGGTGAAGTAATAGCCCTTCTCGTTGAGCTGCATGCCGGCGTTCCAGAGCCCGATTAGGAAGGCCGCGAAACCGGCGAGCAGTGCGGCCCACGATGCGGCCACGAACGCGAACGACGGTTGCTGGATGGTGGTCTGGTTCATTGCTGTGCCCTCTCTTTCTTGTTGTTCGAAATCGTTTTCGTTGAACTGCGTTTCGCGCATGGTAGCAGCTTTGACGCGCGTCACGGCAGGCGTGCTTGCACGCTCACGTTTCGCGCCGCGCGCGCCGCCAACGCCCCGGCGTCGTGCCCAGCACCGCGCGAAACGCCTTGCCGAACGCGGCCTCGGACTGGTAACCGACTGCCTGCCCGATTTCCGCCTGCCCGCGCTGCGTGTCCTGGAGCAGCGCGCACGCGTGCATCATCCGAATCTGCGCGACGAATGCGCCGACACTCATGCCGGCCTTCTCGCGGAAATGTCGCGCGTAGGTCGCGCGCGACATCGCTGCCTCGGCGCCGAGCGATTCGACCGTCCACGGTTGCGCCGGCGCCTGCAGCACGGCCTGGACCGACGGGCCCAGCCGCGCATCGGCCGCAAGCGCGAGCCAGCCGGACGGTACGCGCGCACCGCGACCGTACGCGCGCAGCGCATACGCCAGCAGCGCCTGCCCGAGCGCATTCACGATCGCGCCGGCACCCGGCTGCACGTTCGACGCCTCGGTACGCAGCACACTCGTCAGCAATTGCAGCGGCGCGGCCCCCGAGGTGTCGCGCAACCCGACGTGCAACACCTGCGGCAGTGTACGCATCAGCAGTTCGCCCGCGCCGCGCGCATAGACGAACCGTCCGCAGAGCAGATCCACGCTCGCGCCGCCCGGTTCGACCGGATCGAGATTCGACTTGACCGGCAGCACCGCGCCGTCGCCGACGCGCGAATCGCGCAGCGGCACGAGTGGCTTCGAGCGGCCGCCCGCTGCGTCGAGCAGGTCGTGCGCACCGCCTGCGGACAGCAGCACGAAATCGCCCTCGGCGAGTTGCAGCGTGCGCCCGTCGGCGGCACGCAGCCGGCAGGCGCCGGCCAGCACCAGATGGAACGCCGCCTCGCCGGGCGGCAGCGGGTCGTGCGGCATCGCGAACGGGCCGTCGAGCAGACAGCGCACGTCGAGCTCGACATGGCTGCGACCCAGCGACAGCAGTTGGCTCAATGCATCCATGAGACGATTGCGCTAAAAATTGACACTCTAACGTATCGAAACCCTCAGCGCGAGCGATCAGAATAGCCTTGCATCGCCCGAGATCGCGGCACCCACCGCCCTCCTCACTCTTCTCGACAAGGACGCATCATGCTGAACTGGAACGAATACCGGAAGGAACTCTCGACCCGTATCGGCGACATCGCCAAGCTGTCGCCCGATACGCTGGCTGGCTACAAGGCGCTGTCCGGCGCGGGCGCCAAGACCGGCCATCTCGACGCGAAAACCCGTGAGCTGATCGCGCTCGCGGTGGCCGTCACGACGCGCTGCGACGGCTGTATCGCCGTGCATACGGCCGAAGCGGCCAAGCATGGCGCGACCAAGGAGGAAGTGGCGGAGGCGCTCGGCGTCGCGATCGCGTTGAATGCGGGTGCGGCGCTCGTCTATTCGGCGCGTGTGATGGACGCGCTCGGCGACTGAGCCGGCACGGTGCGGCACGGCCCACGTGCCGCACCGAACTGCTGCATTGCATGGCGCCGAGCCACATGGTCGCGCGGTCGCGTATCGCGCGGAGGCGGCCGCCACGTATGACGATTGTGGGTGAGCCGCCCGGACGCGGCGACGTCGCGGAGTCGGCTACCATGCGCGAACGATACATCGTGAAGGAGCGCTCCATGTGCCGCTGGCTCGCCTATACGGGTAATCCGATCCATCTGGAAACCGTGCTGTTCCGCGCGAAGCATTCGCTGATCGACCAGAGCCTGCATTCGGAGCTGGGCGCCACGACCACCAATGGCGACGGCTTCGGCATCGGCTGGTACGGGCATCCCGACGAACTCCCGTTCCGCTATCGCTCCGTGCATCCCGCATGGAACGACCGCAACCTGCGCGAAGCCGCGCGTGCGATCCGCTCGCGGATGTTCATCGCACACATCCGCGCGGCGACCGACACGCCCGTGCAGGAAACCAACTGCCACCCGTTCCGCCACGGCCGCTGGCTATTCGCGCACAACGGGCTGATCCGCGACTTCCACAAGCTGCGCCGCGACCTGACGATGAAGGTCGACCCGGCGCTATTCCCGACGCTCGAAGGCTCGACCGATTCCGAGCTGATGTTCCGCCTCGCGCTGACGTACGGTCTCGAGCAGGCGCCGCTGCCGGCGCTCGAACGGATGGTCGGCGTGGTCGAGGAAACCGCCACGCGGCATCGCGTCGCCGATCCGCTCAACATGACGATCTGCGCGACCGATGGCGAACGGATCGTCGCGGTGCGTTACTCGAGCGAACGGCAATCGCGCTCGCTGTTTCACAGTACGTCGTTCAAGCATCTGCACGAGCTGTATCCGCATAACCCGCGTATCGCCGAAGCCGGCGATGATGCGTTCATGGTCGTGTCGGAGCCGCTCGTCGACCTACGCGGCGCGTGGGAGGAAGTGCCGGAGGGCATGGCGATCGTCGCGCATGGCGCCGATGTGCAGCAGCGGCCGTTCGGGCCGCGGCACAAGTGACATGCGGCAGTCCTGACGAAAGCGAGCATATTCAGGGCACCGGATACTTCCACGCGATAAGACAATTGCGGCGATCCGGTTTTAAGGAGCGACGCTTGGGACTACCGATGCAATCAGAAGGGATGCCAATCGTCGCCCGACAAAGATAATCGGCCAGCACGCACCGAATAATCCCCATTCGATAATGAGCGACAGAGCCTCATCACGAAGCGAGCCCCGCACGCGCTCCCTCTCCGTGTTCGCCGAATAAAAAATTAATACTCTTGCGATTTCATACCCGCGAGGAACGGGGGCGATAATCGAAACACGGTCGACGAAATATGTGCCGAGCGATTCGGCCACACGTCGACGGGCGACCGTCGCCATTCTTCTAACGATTCCGACGCAAGCGATTCCCGCTTCCCTCATGGCATCGGGCCCGGCCACAACATACCCAAACTCGGGGGCCATGAAACGGGGCCGAGATTGTACGCGCCTTTTACCTCGGCGCCGACACCTGCTCATTTCAAATTATTACGACGAATCGGCAATCATTACCGGGCAGAGGGAAGCCGAACCACGTCGTGCCGCACGAAGGCGAGCGCTTATTCCTGATTAAAATATTCAAGTTACAAATTTAGAAAAGGCACGTTACAATCCGCCGACGGATGAATCCGCATCACAAAAAAGTACGACGCAGTTACCGGCACATCGAATCCGAGATGACTCAAGATCTCCAAAATTCCCTCCCTGTCATGCTGACGGGTAATCAATCCGTGCTTTCCAGCATGAAGCAGGACCATGCCTTCGCGGTATGGCTCACCGGCGTCTCCGGTGCCGGTAAATCGACGCTGTCGAACCTGCTGAAGGAACAACTCGATGCGCGCGGCCTGCGGACTTTTGTGCTGGACGGCGACCTGCTTCGCGAAGGATTGAATCAGGACCTTGGATTCAGCGACGCAGACCGCCACGAGAATATTCGTCGGACTGCCGAGGTCGCGCGCCTGATGGTGGATGCCGGGCTCGTCGTCATCGTTGCGCTGATCTCGCCGTTTCTGGAAGCGCGCGCCAAAGCGCGCGCGCGTTTCCCGGCGGGCATGTTTTTCGAAGTCTTTGTCGACGTTGCGCTGGATGTGGCGGAAGCGCGCGACCCCAAGGGGCTGTATGCGCTAGCAAGGCAAGGGGCCATTCGGCAGTTCACCGGCATCGAATCGACCTATGAAAAACCGGTATTGCCCGACGTGCACGTGCGCACGGGCGCAGCCAGCCCGATGGAATGCGTGCACGCGATCATGCAGAAATTGCCGTTGAACGGCTGATACCGATACTGGCGCGGCCACCGGCTCATCCGCGTCTCTACTACCCTCGTCTATTTCGGCGCGTCATTGCTGCGCGGGCGACGATTGAACCGTCCGCCTGACGCCACAGCGGCCCACAGTCATCGTTGGCCGCGACGCTCGAGCCGCATCCGGATCGAATCAAGCTCGCCCGGCAACCTGCGCGAACGCGCGCGCTGCCGCGGCAGCACAACGAACCCGAGGCGTTCGTACAGTGCACGAGCCCTCGCGTTGCGCGTCAGCACGTCGAGCACGACATCGCGACTGCCATCGACCGGCAACGCGCCAGTATCCAGCGCATCGCGAAACAGCGCGCTGAACACCCCCGTGCCGCGCTGGCGTTCGTCCGTCGCGCAATGCGCGACGAGAATCTGCGAACGCTTCGGCGCCGGGAGTTCCGTTTCCAGGACCAACCCGCGCAGCAACTGGCCAACCGTGCGGCGCACGCCGAAGAAGCGCGCGAGCGCCCACACGACGTGCACGTCGTCGAACGTCGTCCGCTGTCCGTCGTGAATCGCCATCACCGCGAGCACCGCGCCATCGTCGGCGACTGCGACCCGATGCCGGCGCCACGAGAAGCGTCCGTGACGCGACCGGAACGCTTGCTGCAGGAAAGCGATGCAGCGTGCGTCGCTTTCGCCGAGAAAGAAGCCGAATTCGGCCACGCCGGACGCAAACACGAGCGGCGCGCATGCTGCCGCATCATCCGCACTGGCCGCGCGAAACCGCACCGGCTCGCCCGCGCGTGGAACCGCTTGCGCGACCGCGGCGGCCTGCGTCACGCGCTGCGCCCCGCGAGGCGCGACAACACGCCCACCGTCCGGCTGATCTGCTCCGGCTCGTGCGTCGAGCAGATGAAGAAACGCAACCGCGCGGCCTTTTCCTCGACGGCCGGATAGAAGATCGGCTGCACGTTGATCCCTTCGTCGAACATCGCATTCGCCCACTGCGCGGCCTTCAGCGAACTGCCCGTGATCACCGGCACGACCGCATACCCGGCGCTCGTGCCGGTATTCAGCCCGGCCGCACGCGCCTCGGTCAGGAACTGCCGCCCGCGCGCCTGCAACTGCGCGACGCGCTCCGGCTCGGCCTGCAGGCGTTCGAGTGCCGCCAGCGACGCTTCGGCGAGCGTGGGCGCGAGCCCGACGCTGTACAGGAAACCCGGCGCCAGATGGCGCAGCATGTCGACGAGCGGCTGGCAGCCGGCGATGAAACCGCCGCAGCCGGCCAGCGTCTTGCTCATCGTGCCCATCCACATGTCGACCTGGTCGGGCGCGACGCCGGCATGCTCGCGAATGCCCTTGCCGGTCGCGCCGAGCACGCCGAGCGAATGGGCCTCGTCGACCAGCAGGAATGCCCCGTGACGCGTCTTTACGTCGACGAAGCGCTGCAGGTCGGGGAAATCGCCGTCCATGCTGTACAGCCCTTCGATCGCGATCAGCACGTGCCGGTATTCGCGGCGCACGCGCGACAGCAGCTCGTCGAGCGCCTGCCAGTCGTTGTGCGGGAAGCTCAGCCGCTTCGCGCCGCTCAACTGCGCACCCTGCACGATGCTGTTGTGCGCGAGCGCGTCGTGGACCACCAGATCGCCGGGGCCGAACAGCGCACCGATCACGGTCACGTTGGTCGCATGGCCGCTCACGAACGCGACGCAGTCGTCGGTCTCGTAGAACGCGGCCAGCGCCCGCTCGAGCGCGCGCTGCACCGGACGCTCGCCCGCGACCATCCGGCTCGCCGAAGCCGACGTGCCGTAGCGGTCGATCGCGGCTTTCGCGCGCGCGGACACCGCCGGATCGCCGGCCAGCCCCAGATAGTTGTAGTTGGCGAAGTTCAGGTATTCACGGCCGCCGATCTGCGTGGTGGCCCCGGCGACGCCGTCGTGCACGCGGAAAAACGGCGACTCGACCCGCAGTTTCTCGCCCATCTCGCGCATGATGCGGACCTGCTGATACTGCGGCATCGACTCGAAGCGGCTGCGTGCCGACGCGGTCTGCGCAGCCGGCGTACCGGGCACACCCGGCGCCGCCGCGGCGTCGGTCGCGCGCTCCAGTTGCCGTTTCAGCGCTTTCGCCGCCAGTTGCTGGCGAAGATGCTCTCCCAGTGCCATTGCGTCCTTCGCTCTATCTCGAAAAGACGCTATGTTACGCCGCGTATCTTGAAAAAGTGTGGTTTCAGGTCTCGAAAAACTCGGCCCACTGCCATGCATCGGGCGCGGCCAATAGCGCATCGACCAGCCGGAAATTCATCTCGTGGCTAGGCCGCAGCGCGCTCACGCGCGCGAGCAGCGGCGCGCCGGCCAGCGCGAGATCGCCGACCAGGTCGAGCACGCGATGCCGGACGAATTCCTCGGGCAGCCGCATTCCGCCCAGCACGCGATTGCCGACGATCGACGCGGTGCACGACGGCCGCGCGCCGCGCAGGATCGGCACACCACGAAGATAGCCGGCGACGATCGCGGGCACGGCCCACTTCACGCGCCCGTACGAGCGAGACGGCGCGATGTCGGTCGCGAATGCGGCCGGCGTCAGCGCGCCGTCCCAGTGCATGTCGCCGAAGCCGCGCAGATCGTTGCGCACGCTCAGTTCGTAACGCGGCGCCGGCTCGATCCGCATCTCGCGCCGCTGGTCGCCGTCGCCGTCCGTGACGACGACGGGCCGCAGCACGCGGATGAAGCGTTTCGGCGCATCGAGCGCGACGCGGCCGCATGCGCGGATCGCGTCCACCCACGGCGTGGCGCTGCCGTCGAGGATCGGCACCTCTTCCGCGTCGAGCTCGACGATCGCGTGATCGATCTCGCACGCGAGCAGCGACGCGAGCAGGTGCTCGATCGTGCGCACGCCGATGCCGTCGGCATTGCGCAGCATCGTGCAGAGCGGCTGCGCGCGGCGCAGCGCGGGGTCGACGGGCAGCGTCGCGAGCGTGCGGCCGTGCTCGACCCGACGGAACACGATGCCGGTCACGCCGTCTTCCGGACGCGCGGGCAGAATCCGCACGCCGACCCGGCGCCCCGTATGCAAGCCGTGCCCGTCGATCGTCAGCGGGCGCGCCAGCGTGCCCTGCCGCGTCGCCCAGCCGGTCGGCGCGCTCACCGCGCCACCTCCAGCGACGGCGATACCTGCTCGGCGACCGGCGCCGGCTGCGCATCGAGCATCGCGCGCGCTTCGCCGTCGATCGCATGCTTCGCGGCGAGTGCCGCGACGGCCTCCTGCGCGGCATCGGCCGCCGACGCGGCATCGGAGCCGGCGTCGGCCGATGCGCCGATCGAATCGACGATGCGCCCGGCCAGCGTCGTCACCGACGCGCCTTCCGCGATCGCCATCACCGACAGCTTGACCTCGAACGCTTCCTCGACCGCAAGGCCGAGCTCCATCCCCATCAGCGAATCCATGCCCATGTCGAGCACCGACTTGTCGAGCGCGATGCGATCGGGCGTCATGTGCAGAATCCGCGCGATCTGCGCCTGCAGCGTTCGCGCCACCAGCGCAATGGCTTCATCGCGCGGCAGGGCAAGCACCTCTTCACGCAGTTGCGTGCCGCCGTCGCGCGCATCGCCGCCCTTCGCCTGCGATTGCAGCAGCGCATACCGGCGCGCCTTCGCCGCCGGCATCCCGCGCGCCACCGCATGCCAGTCGAGCCGCACCACCGCTTCACCGGCCGCACCCGCCACCAGCACGCGCTCGAGCGCGGCCATCGCCTCGTCGGACGTGATCGACGCACCGCCGATCCGCGACTGCAATGCTTCGCGCGTATCGGCGTGGCGTGCGAGGAAGCCGACGTCCTCGAGCGGCCCCCAGGCCATGAACGTGGCGGGCAATCCTGCCGCGCGGCGATGTTCGACCAGCGCCTCGAGGAAGGCGTTGGCCGCGACGTAGTTCGATTGCCCCGGATTGCCGAGATAGGTGGTCGCCGACGAATAGACGACGAACAGGTCGAGCGGCAGCCCGCGCGTCGCGCGATGCAGGTTCCACGCGCCGGCGACCTTCGGCGCGAGCACCGCGATCATCCGCGCATCGTCGAGATTGCGCACGAGACCGTCGTCGATCGACATCGCGGAATGCAGCACGCCCTTCAGCGGATGGGCACGCCGGACGATCGCGGCAACCATCGCGTCGACTGCCGCCGCATCGGTCACATCGCACGACACGACGTCGACGGTGACACCGAGCGTGTCGCGCCAGCGCGCCACCTCCTCGCGCGCCGCGGCGGCGAGTTCGCCGGAACGGCTCGCCAGCGTCAGCCGGCGTGCGCCGTGCTCGACCATCCAGCGCGCGCTCGCGAAGCCCAGGCCGCCCGTGCCGCCGACCACCAGGTAAGCACCATGCGGATCGAGCGCGAGCGCTTCTGCCCGCGCGACGCCGCGCGTCGGCGCGGGCGTGCCCGACGGATAGGTAACGAGCACCTTGCCGATCTGGCGCGCCTGCTGCATGTAGCGGAACGCATCCTCGGCCCGCTCGGCCGGGAACGCGCGATACGGCAGCGGATGCAGCACGCCTGCCGCGAACAGCGCCATCACTTCGCCGAACAGCCGCTCGGTCAGCTCCGGCAACGCGCCCATCAACTGGTCGGCATCGATGCCGAAATAGCTGATGTTGTTGCGGAACGGCCGCAGCCCGATATGGCTGTTTTCGTAGAAATCGCGCTTGCCGAGCTCCAGGAAGCGGCCGAACGGACGCAACGTATCGATGCTGCGCACCATCGCCTCGCCGGCGAGCGAATTCAGCACGATGTCGATGCCCTCGCCGCCCGTCATCGCACGAATCTCGTCCGCGAACGCCAGGCTGCGCGAATCGAGCACGTGGTCGGCGCCGAGCAGGCGCACGAACTCGCGCTTCTCGTCGCTGCCGGCCGTCGCGAACACTTCCGCGCCGAAGTGGCGCGCGAGCTGGATCGCGGCGATCCCGACGCCGCCCGCGCCGCCATGCACGAGCACGCGCTCGCCGCGGCGCAGCCGCGCGAGTTCGACGAGCGCGTAGTACGCGGTGAAGAACGTGGTCGGCACGGTCGCCGCTTCCTCGAACGACAGGCGCTGGGGTTTCTGTGCGATGGCCTGCGCGCGTGTCCTGACACGCGTCGCGAACGACGCCGGCGCGAAACCGAGCACCGCATCGCCCGCTGCAAATGCCGTCACCGCGCGGCCTACCCGGACAACGCGGCCGGACAGCTCCATGCCGATCGTCGCGCCCGCGAAGCCGGTTTCCACCGCTTCATCGGACAGGAGGCCCATCGCATACATCACGTCGCGGAAATTCAGGCCGGTGGCAACCGGCTCGATTTCCACCTCGTCGTCGCCCAGCGCGCTTTCCGGCAGCGCGAACCATTCGAGATTGCGCAACGAGCCCGGTGCGTCGAACGCCAGCACCGACGCGCGTGCAAGCGCGCCGTCGCTGCGCGCCGCGGCCTGTGTGGCCGTCAGCATGCGCGGCACCAGCCGCCCGTGCGCGCTCAGCACGACTTCTTCCTCGACCGCCGCGCCGGTCAGCTCGCGAATCAGCGCATCGGGAATCCCGTGCGCCGAACGATCGACGTCGATCAGGCGACACGCGAGTTCGGGATGCTCGTTCGCCAGCACGCGACCGAGGCCCCACAGCGTCGCCTGTTCCGGATGCGCGTTCGCGGCCCCGGCGAACGGCGCGCCGCCGCGCGTGACGACGGTCAGCCGCGTGCGTGCGTTCGGTTGCGCGCCGAGCGCGCGCACGAGCGCCGCCAGCGCGATCACGCCGTGACGCAGCGCGGCCATCAGGTCGTCTCCCGTCGTCGTGTCGGCGAGCGGCGTTTCCGGCGCGCAGAACACGACATGCGCCGGTTGCCCCGCCGGCAACGACGCAATGGCATCGGCCGCATGCGCGAGGTCGACGATATCGGCCGGGTAGCCCGCGTGCGCGAGCGCGTCGGTCAGTTGCCCGCCGAAACCGCCGGCCGTGTCCAGTGCGTGCATCACGAGCCATTGTTCGCTGCGGGCAAGCGTATCGAGATCGGTCGCGTCGCTGCCGCGTTGCGCGGCCGCGGCGCTCGCCGGATTGCGCGCGATGACGAACGTCGGCGTGCCGTCCAGATCGAGCGACTGCTCGACGTGCCGCACGACGTCGACGAAGCCCGCGCGCGCGAGCGTCACCTCGAGATCCGCCGGCGCCAGCGGCGCAGGCAGGTCGACGCCCGTCGACGCAGGCTGCGCGCCGAACACGATGTCGGAGAAGCGGCCGCGACGCGGCTCGGCCAGCAGCAGCAAGCCGCCTGGCGCGAGCCACGAGCGCATCGCGTTCAGTGCATCGGCCGCATCAGGACGGCCGCTCAGCGCGCGGTTCGCGACGATCAGGTCGTACGGCCCGGCTTCGTCGGCGGACAGCGACAACCGTTCGCCCGGCTGCAGCGCCACCGTGCGCACCACGGCTTGCGCGTCCGTATCGAACCCGGCGAGCTGGCCCGCCGTCGCTGCGATCGTGTGATCGCAGCGCGCGGCGGCGAGATGCATGCCGAGCGTCTGCAGCACGTCGCCGTCCGTCGCGCCCAGTTCGAGCACGCGCAGCCGGCGCGCCGGCTGCCACGCGTCGACCGCCTGCTCGACACCGGCCGCCAGCAGCGCATGCACGTGCTGCCAGGTCGGCGATGCGGCGAGCAGTTGCTCGACCAGGCTGTGCCCGGTCGGCGACAGCCAGCGTGCGCCGTCCTTCGCGCCGCTCAACACGTCGGGCAACGCCGCGCCGCAATGAGCGAGCAGCGTCAGTTCGGCCACGTGCCCCGGCGATTCGGCCAGCAGCCCGCGCCACAGATCGTCGAGCGGCGGCAGCGCCGCGCACGCCGCGTCGTCGCGTACCAGACGCACGCCGTCACGCGCGGCAAGACCGTCCTCGATGAGCATGTCGGCCAGGCGTGTAGCCAGCGCCGCCTGCTCCGGTGCGGGCTGCCACGTACCGGCGAATACGCCGAGCGCATCGAACGCGTGCAGCACGTACAGGCTGGCCAGCACGTCGAGCAGCGGCAGGATCTCGGTCAAATGCTGCGTCCGACGGCCGTCGAGCTCCGCGGCGTCGACGCGCGCGACCGCTTGCGCGAGCAGCGCGTCGGGTGCCGGCAACGCGGCCGCGTCGACGTCGTTCGGCAACGGCATCTCTTCGAGGCGGTAGACGAAACGCGAAGGCAGATTCTGCCGCCGGCCGACGAGGTCCACGCGCCGGAACCGGCAGCCGCCGAGCCGCGCGACGATCGCGCCCTGCGCGTCGAGGAATTCGAAATGCGCGACGATCGAATGCGGGCTGCGCCGGTCGACCCGTGCGAGTACGCGGGCGACCGCGTCGCCGCGCAAATAGTCGACCCGGCCGATCTGCACCGGCACGTAGGCCGGATGCTCGCCATCGCGCGCCTGCGCCGCCAGCAGCGCGAACAGCGGATGAAACCCGCTGTCCATCAGCGCCGGATGCAGCAGATACGCGGATAGCGCCCGCGCATCGCCGCACGCGGCCGGCGCGGCGACGTCGGCCAGCGCGGCGTCCTCGGCCGCGGCGACCCGCACGGTGCGGACCCAGCGGAACGCCGGCCCGTAGTTGAGGCCGATGGCTGCCGTGTTCGCATACAGCGTGTCGCCGTCGGCGGCCGGCAGCGCGAGCAGGCGTTCGAGCGTCGCGGCCGGCACGATGCTCGCGGCGCCGAGCGCATTGCCGCTTTCCAGCATCCGCCCCGTCACGTTCAGCGTCCATGCGCCGTCGGACATCCGGTCGCGCGTCTCGATCGTAAACGTCGCGGTGCGCGGCTCGATCACGAGCCGGAACAGCTTCGCCTGCTGCGGCTGGAACACGACCGGCGTGCGGATCTCGACGTTTTCGAGCGCCGCATCCGGCGTATCGAAGAAGGTGCGCGCCGCGGCGAGCGCCATTTCCACGTAGCCGGCACCCGGGAACGCCACGCCGCCGTCGACGACGTGATCGGCCAGCATCGGCAGCTTCGCCGGATCGAGCTGGTTTTCCCAGCCGAATGCATGTTCGTGCAGCCGATAGCCGAGCAGCGGATGCTCGCGGCGCCGATTGACGAGACCGTAGCCTTCGACGGTCGGCGTGAGCCAGAAACGGTCGCGCTGCCACGGATACGACGGCAATGCCGCACGCGATTCGCCCGGCGCAAAGCGGTCGGCATCGACGCTCGCGCCGTGCGCGATCGCCGTGAGAATCGCTTGCCGCAGCGTCGCGGCGCTGCCGTGATCGCGCTTGAGCGTCGGCAGCACCGCGCCGGTCACACCGGCGCCCGTCAACGCCTGCTTCACATACGTGCGCAGGATCGAATGCGGCGAGACTTCGATGAACAGCCGGACGCCCTGCTCGATCAGATACGCGATGCCATCGCCGAAGCGCACCGGTTCGCGGATATTGCGCCACCAGTAGCGCGCATCGAGTGCGTTGCCCGCGAGCGCGCCGCCGGTCACCGTCGACACGAACCTGCCGTTGCCCGGCTGGGGTCGCAGGCTGGCCAGCTCGGCCAGCACGACCGGCTCGATGCGGTCCATGTGGCTACTGTGGAACGCATAGTCGAGATCGAGCATCTGGAAGAACTTGCCGCTGCCGCGCAGCGCTGCCTCCAGCGCCTGCAAGCCCTGCAGCTCGCCGGCGAGCGTCACCGCATCGGGGCTGTTGATGCCGGCCACCTCGACCCGGCGCGCGAGCCCATGGCGCGCGATCAGCTCGCGCGCGGCTGCCTCGCCGATGCCGACGGCCGCCATCCGGCCACTGCCGCGCGTCATCGCCTGGGCGCGGCTGCGGATCTTGATCACGCGCACCGCGTCGGCGAGCGACAGCGCGCCCGTCACCCACGCCGCGGCAATTTCGCCGACGCTGTGGCCGATCGCCGCGTCGTAGCGCATGCCGCGCGCGTCGATCACCCGGATCATGCCGACCTGGATCGCGAACAGCAGCGGTTGCGCGTTCTCGGTCGCGGCGAGCCATTCGGCGCCCGCACCGGCCAGCCATGTCGCGCCCGGGCCGCCGCGCATCACGTCGACCAGCGACGGGCTGCCGTCCGCGCACCACAGCGCGTCGACTTCGTCGAGCGCCGCCCGGAAAACCGCGTTCTCCGCATAGAGTTCGTTGCCCATCCCGACCCACTGGCAACCGTTGCCCGAGAACACGAGCGCGGTACGCAATGCGTCGGCGGGCGCCTGGCCGGTCGCCACGCAGGCCGGCAGCCCTTCCTGTGCCGGCTGGGCCAGTGCCGCGAGCGCCGCACGACCTTCGGCCACGTCGGCCGGCGCGACGATCGCGCGATGTTCGAGCCACTGGCGCCGACGGGCGGCGGCCGCGGCAAGCGCCTGCCAGTCGCCGCCGTCGTCGAGCATGGCCAGATAGCGGCCCGCGAGTGCCGCGAGCGCAGGCGTGCTGCGCGTGGTCAGCACGAGCGGAGACAGTTGCGCTTGAACCGGCTCGGGCGCTGCCGTCGCCACGTCGTTTGCGACCGGCGCCTCGGTCAGCACGACGTGCGCATTCGTGCCGCCGAAGCCGAACGAGTTGACGCCAACCGTCAGCGGCGCGTCGCCCGCATCGAGCGGCATGTAACGATCGACGACGCGCAAACGCCCGCCGTCGAAATCGATGCCGGGATTGGGCGTGACGAAGTGCAGCGATCGCGGCACCGCGCGATGCTTGAGGCACAGCACGGCCTTCAGCAGGCCGGCCATGCCGGAGGCCGTTTCGAGGTGGCCGATGTTGGTCTTCACCGAACCGATGAGCAGCGGACGGTCCGCCGGGCGCTCGCCCGACACGACGTCGATCAGCGCGCGCGCCTCGATCGGGTCGCCGACTGCCGTGCCGGTGCCGTGTGCCTCGAGGTACGCGAGCGACTGCGGATCGATGCCGGCGCGCGCGTACACGCTGCGCAGCAGCGAAGCCTGCGCGGCCGCGCCCGGCACGCTGATCCCGCCCGGCGAGTGGCCGACCGAGTTCACGCCGGAGCCGGCGATCACGGCGTGGATCGTGTCGCCGTCGGCCAGCGCGCGATCGAGCGGCTTGAGCAACACGAATGCGCCGCCTTCCGAGCGCACGTAGCCGTCGCCGGTCGCGTCGAATGCACGGCAACGGCCGCGCGGCGACAGCATCGACGCCTTCGAGAAGCTGACGAAGCCGAACGGGTGCAGCAGCAGGTTGACACCGCCCGCGAGCGCCACGTCGGCCTCGCCGGACTGCAGTGCCTTGACGGCCTGATGGAGAGCGACGAGCGACGACGAACAGGCGGTGTCGACCGTCATGCTCGGGCCGTGCAGGTCGAACAGGTAGGACACGCGGTTCGACGCGATGCTCAGCGTATTGCCGGTTGCCGAATACGGATCGATCACGTCCAGATCGTCCATGTTGCGGTTGCCGTAATCCATGCTGGCCGCGCCGACGAAGACGCCGCAGTTACTGCCGCGCATGTCGGCCGGGCGCACGCCGGCATCCTCGAACGCTTCCCATGCGAGTTCGAGCAGCAGGCGTTGCTGCGGGTCCATCTGGGCCGCTTCGCGCGGCGAAATGCCGAAGAACGCGGCGTCGAAGCCGGCGACGTTGTCGAGCACGCCGGCCGCGAACGTGTAGCTCTTGCCCGGTTCGCGTTTGGACGGGTGCTGGTAGAAATCGGTACCGAAGCGGTCGGGGGGGATTTCGGTCACCGCGTCGCGTTCGTCGCGCAGCAGTTGCCAGAAGTCGCCAAGATTGTTCGCGCTCCCGGGAAACCGACAAGCCATCCCAATTATTGCAATCTTACTGTTCATCTTTTATGTCGCTTTCTCGGATGCGTGCGGTTCTTCCGCGCGATGTCCGTCATCTTGTACCACATGCAAAAGTACCGACCCAAGCTCTTCGGCTGCCAAATTCCGGCATTCGGGCGTGTCCGTGCCGTAATTTCGCCAAATGAAGTAGTCACTGGTTTGCGGAGAAACACCCAGCTTATCGAATACGTGAGGCAGCGCGGGAACGTGGTCGCCGTAAAAACAAACGACTGTTTCACGATCGCTGGTGCGCAAATGATCGAGCAGGCGCCCGATCATTGCGTCTGCATTTTCAATGTGCCGCAGGTAGGCTGTCAGGTCGCGCCAACTGGCATCTTCGCCAAGAGTATGCCTCGAAGACGATTCTCCCGGTAATACCTGCTCAAGGTGCAGGGGGCCGTGGTTCTCCATTGTCATCGCGAAGATGAAGCGCGGCGCGTTCCGGAGTTCGTCCAGCACATCGATGACGGTATCCAGTACGGCCGAATCGGCAATATACGGTCCGGCTCGCGGGGCGGCGACAAAGCTTTCAATATCCAGAAATCTATCGAATCCGAGCAACGGAAAGACCCGATTCCTTCCGAAGAAGTCTGCATAGTACGGATGAATCGCGACAGTCGTGTAACCGCCCCGCCGAAACCAGGCTGCAATCGTTGTACACGCGCGCCGTACGAAAGCGTAAGGGTAGAAACGGGCGTAGCCGAGACGCGCGGACGTCAGTCCGCTCAGCATCGCAAACTCTGTACGCATCGTGTTCGCACCCCAGGCCGGCACGAGGAGTTCACCGTGGCAGATGGATTCCCCGCGCGCAATGTCCAGATTCCGGTAGTTCGCCGAATCGATCGCCGAACCAAGACGCCTCGCGTCGAAATACGATTCGCTCTGGATCACGATCACATCAGGGCCCGCAGTCGGCGCGCCCGATGCGAACGGTCCAGTCCGGGCAACCCCGTCGAATGCGCGCAGCGTCGCGGGACGCAAGCCGTTCAGCAGATACGCAACGAATACTGCAAAAAATCCATGCCGCTGTTGGTCCGCGCCGGCATCCAGCGTAAGCGGCAAGCGTGTCGCCAACCAACAGGTTGCGACCGCAGACACCAGGAGGAGCGCCGTCACCGACCAGAGCGCCCCGTCGAACGGTTGCTCAGCAAAGAAGCCGGTCAACAGCGCCGCGACGCCAATCACGATTCCGATCACCTTTCCGACGCTCAGAAACGGCAGGTACAACCGGGGATGGGCGAACAACTGGCTGAACAGACTCAGATCCGTAAAAACGAATGGCTCGCGCAACGACTCGTACTTTGCATTGTTCACCGTCACCAACAGGCCGACCAGTGCCACTGCAATACAGACGGAAAATACGATGCGTCTTGTCACGATCAGCATCGCACCAGTCAGAAACACAAGTGCAACGGCATGCAACATTAGCGCGACGCCGGAACGTTGCCGCACACGCGGCAACGCCAAGACATCCAGCGCAAACGACACGCCAAGCGCAATCAGAAGCGTGAGCAACATGCCAACGCTCAAGCTAGCGCTCCCGTCGAGGTAAGTAGGACAATCCGCCGAGTATCGCGTCACCCAATCGCGCCGGCAGCAGCGTCAACAGGCGCATACCGAGCGCGAGCAATCCCGGAAACGCAATCTCGGCCCGCCGCGCCGCCAGCTTGCGGCGAATATAGCCTGCGGCCTTATCCGCCGACCACATGAACGGCTTGTCCCCCGGGAATACATCGCTCATCGCAGTCTTGACGAAGCCGGGCAACACGATCGCGAGATGTATACCGTCACGCGCCAGCAACGGGCGCACCGAATCGCCGTACGCCTTGAGTGCCGCCTTGCTCGCGCAATACGCAGGCGAAATCGCCATGCCGCGTAGCGCCGCGATCGAACTCACCAAGGCAATCTGGCCGCTGCACCGCGCTCGCATGCGCGCAATCACCGGCAGTACCGCGTGCATCGCCCCATAGAAGTTGGTATCGACGACTGCAGCCATACGATCAAGTTCTTCCCAGTCGCAAGCTGACTCGAGCGTACTGGCAACCCCGGCATTGGCGATCAGCAAATCTATCGAATATGTGTCGTCAAACTGCCAAAGCCATACCTGCATCGCCGCTGCGTCTCGCACGTCGACCGGTGCGGTCACCACCTGAGCGCCAAGCGCTCGGCACGCGTCAGCGCAGGCATCAAGCCGCCGCACGTCCCGACCAACGAGCCCCAACACCACACCAGGCGCGGCGTAGGCAGTCGCGAGTGCGCGTCCGATGCCTGCACTGGCACCGGTGATGACAATGTGACGAGGGGTGGTACTAGTCATGCGATGCCTCAAGCCGTGACACGGCACCGCGAATCGCCCGCTCGATCCCCGTACGGGTATAGAAGTCGCCGTTGATTTGGGTATGGTGAATAACGTAGTCGAGAAATGCTTGGTAAAGCTCACGATCAGGTTCAAATTCAGCTTTCCAAAAATCATCAAGACTGCCTTGCCATGTCAGTCCCTGCATATCGTAGATCGCATGCCCGAGAGCAATTAGCGGCCGCCGATGATGAAGGGCTGACAACCCAACCGTACTGTTCACGACGATTACGCCGCGCGCATACTCGAGCAAGGTCGGCAAGTGCCCCGCGTCGATGAAGGTAACGCGGTCGGCAATTCCTAATTGCTGCGCGAGCAGCAGCACATGGCGCCGATGATCGATTAGCCCCGTATCTAACGGATGATTCTTGACCACCAGACGAACGTTGGAGTCGGCATGAGCAGCGAATGAGCGTAGTACTTGATCGACCGCCGGCCGGGTGCCGCCAAATGGGGAATGCACAACGAGTTGAGCATCCGAATTGAGTTGCAGGGGGAACAAAAAGTAGCCGCCAGTTGCGCGAAGCAGTTGATCCGTTACCCGGCCTGCATCACGCTCGAACCCACGCTGCGCAAGTGCGCGCCAGGCGAGCCCGGCATACTCTACGAACCCGTTATGTGGCCGATGACTGCGATAGTGCGGGAATCGACGTGAAAATAGCGTGTTGGCTCCGCGATAGGCGATATCGTGAAAAGCTCGCTCACGAAGGTTATAGCCGGTCGGTGCGGCAGGCGGACTTGCTGGCGTCTCCTTGCGTCGGTCACGATACCAGCCCGGATCCCGGGGTAACAGGGAGCGTCCATTGACGCCGTGACGCTCCAGCGTCAGCCAGTGCGGCCGCACATAGCCCTCTTCGAAGACATGCACGCGCATGCCCGCCTTCTGTGCTATCGCGTGCGCGGGTACATGAACCTCGCGACAGTCGCCGAACATCAGCACATCAGTGAAATCACCTCCTCCGATTACGTCCGAATACCATGCCGGCAGTTCGCCAAGGCGCCCCTCATAATTTACCGCATGGCGGGCAGCCCCCCCGTATAGAAGATCTCCTCCACAAAAATTAACCTTCTGTACTGCATGGCCGCGCGTGCGCAAAGCCTCGGCCAGCTTGGAAAAAAAAGGGGAGGCCGTACCCTGAAGCGCAAGATATGAGCGACGCATGAAAGAATGTTGCGAGCGGTGCGGACACACAAGAAATCGGGACACTTTCGTCCCTCACAGCATCCACACTATATATATGAACCGGAAGTGGAAATCACACGGGCGCCACCGCTGGCAATTATCGCATTCGACGGTACCAAAAACATTAGCGCGAACAAAATCGTGAGCCGAAACAGAAATGCAGTGACGCGTGTCACGCAACATCGCTATAATACCGCGCCCCCTCGCCACCCATCCCCGCATACCGCCATCGAGCATGGCCAGATCCGACTACACCACCGACCGGCGCGTATACGCCGTCAGATCCGTCCCACGGCAACCGCCTGAATCTGGCCCGCAGAAATTACCACGCCGCCTGCAAGCCTTACCGCTCACATTCGAAAAAATTACACAAATGACATTGTTGAGTCAGGCGCGAAAAACCACACTTAGATAGCGCAAAATTACGGCGCTGGCTATAATCACTCGCCCGAATTTCGGTGTGAACGTCGCCTGCCAGAGGTGCAGCGGCACGAGCGCTGGGTCGCGAAGCAACCCACTACGCATACCTTGCGCTGGTGGCGCATGCCCTTGACGGTGGACGCGAGCGGCGCCCCCGGCATCCCAAGATCCTTGGCAATTGAGTTTGGACAAGACGTTGAAAACGCTATCGGAAAAGTATTCGGCGTCGTCGCTAGGCGGCAACGATAAAGGTGTAGTGGCACGGCTCAAACGAATCAACACGCTGTTTGCAGTTACCGTTCTGGCCCCGACCATCATCGCCACGGTCTACTACGGCCTGATCGCGTCGGACATCTATGTTTCCGAATCTCGGTTTGTTGTCCGCAGCCCGCAGCGCCAAAGCCAGACAAGCCTTCTCAGTTCTCTGCTACAAGGTACTGGTGCGGGCCGCGCGCAAGACGACACATACTCCGTAGTCGACTACATTCGGTCCCGCGACGCACTGCGTGAGCTGAATCGGGATAACTATATTCTCGACGCCTACAGCCAGCACGGCGACGTAGTCAGTCGCTTTTCACGTTATTTCGACGACAGTTTCGAAGCGCTGTGGCGCTACTACGGCAAACGAATCGTCTCCGTCGATCTGGATGCGACGTCGGCAATCACAACCCTACAGGTACGTTCGTATACCGCAAGTGACGCGCAAAAGATCAATGAAGACCTGATTGCGATGAGCGAGCGCCTTGTCAACCGCATGAATCAGCGTGCGGCAGCAGATACGGTCAGATTTGCACAACAACAAGTGGACTCTGCAACGACAAAAGCGAAAGACGCGGCCGCAACCGTAGCGGCCTATCGCAATTCTTTTTCCGTGTTCGACCCGGAACGCCAGTCCGCTTTGCAGTTGCAGCAAATCACCGGTTTGCAGAATCAATTGCTTACAGCCCAAAACCAACTTATCCAGCTTCAGTCAATCGCTCCGCAGAACCCGCAGATTCCTGTGCTGAAGACGAATATTCAGACACTCGAAAAGCAAATCGCGAATACAACCGTCGGTGTCACCGGAAGTAAAGACTCCCTTTCCGCGAAGGCCGCCAATTACGCACGCCTGCAACTCGATGCCCAATTTGCCGATCGCCAATTGGATGCGGCAATGACTGCCCTTCAAAACGCACGAGTGGAAGCAAATCGCAAGCAGTTGTATCTTGAACGTCTCGTCGAACCCAACAGGCCCGATGTAGCGATCGAACCTAAACGTATCCGCGGCATTGTTACTGTGTTTGTGCTTGGCATTGTAGCCTGGGCCTCGCTCAGCCTGCTGATTGCCAGCGTGCGCGAACATCAGCACTGACGTCATGTCGTCTCCTCAGCCATATCCTTCGCTGCTTACCTCGCTCAAAATCCAGATGCGAGTAGTGTTCGCGCTAACCATGCGTGAAATCATTACGCGCTACGGTCGTCACAATATTGGTTTCGCATGGTTGTTTGCAGAACCAATGTTGTTCACGGTCGGTATCGCGGCACTTTGGAACCTGCTACACGAAACGGGACAGGGACACGAGATTAACGTGACGGCCTTTGCGGTCACAAGCTACTCCACGGTTCTGGTCTGGCGCAACACAATTGGCCGATGCACGCTGGCTGTCGAGCCTAATGCAGCCTTGCTGTTCCATCGCAATGTTCGCGTTATCGACCTATTTTTTGCGCGCATCACACTTGAGATTGTCGGTACAACGCTATCGATGCTGGTGCTGACCAGCACACTGATCGCGATAGGAATAATCGACCCGCCCGCCGATGTCTTGAACATGGCAGCCGGCTGGGTGTTGTTATGCTGGTATTCGGCCGCGCTTGGCCTGCTGATCGGGGGACTGTGCGAATACAGCGAACTTGTCGAAAGACTCTGGCACCCGATTTCCTACTTCCAGCTTCCTGTATCCGGCGCCTTCGTTATGGCGAGTTGGCTCCCCCCCAACCTGCGTGACATCGCAATGTTGTTTCCTGCGCCGAACTGCGTGGAATTATTTCGCTACGGATACTTCGGCTCGCAGATTACGCCATACTACGACGTTCCCTATACGATCATGGTCTGTGCTTTCCTCACGTGGATCGGACTTGCGGTTGTGAGAGACGTGTCGACGAGAGTGGAACACTGATGTTAAATCTTCAAGACGTGTCGAAACACTACAGCACACGTAACGGCAGACGGTTAATTCTCGACCATATCAATCTCACAATCGAACCGTCCGAACGCATCGGCATTCTGGGGCGCAATGGCGCGGGCAAATCGACACTGGTTCGCCTGATCAGTGGCTCCGAATTACCGACTTCGGGTACTATCGAGCGAGCAATGAGCGTATCTTGGCCGCTCGCCTTTTCAGGCGGATTTCAAGGAAGCCTGACAGGTCTCGACAATCTGCGATTCGCCTGTCGAGTCTACGGCGCATCCTACGAGGCCGCCCTACCTTTCGTAGAAGACTTCACCGAACTGGGAACGTATCTGCGAGAGCCGGTGAAGAAATATTCGAGCGGCATGCTTGCACGGCTTGCGTTCGCGATGTCAATGGCGATCGAATTCGACTGCTTTCTGATCGATGAGGTTATCGCAGTCGGTGACGCAAGTTTTCGCGACAAATGCCATCGGGAACTATTTGAAAAACGCCGCGATCGAGCGATGATTATGGTGTCGCACGATCCTCATATTATCCGTGAACACTGCACGCGCGCATGTGTACTTGAGAAAGGGGTGCTGCGTGAGTTCCTGGATGTAGACTCAGCATTTGATTTCTATCACGAAATCACGGGTCAACCTATTCACTCGTAAGTTTGGCCCACTTTCTTTCGTCGAACACGTGCCGCATCGTCAATGCACTCGACCCGACAACGGGTAGGCTAACATTTCACTTGTCGCCGTTGTGCGTTAGACAGCGCCCTGAGCAACACTATCGCAAATCCGATCACGCACGCATTGGAGCCCTACCGTGATTTTCAAGAAGCGCAAAACTGACGCCACCACAGAATCGGATCAGGCGTCGCAAGCCGACAACATCAACGTAGTGACAGATGACGCTACTACCGAAGGGTTTCAATCATCCTCGGCAATAATCCGCGAGAACGATCCAGCTGTTGACGAGCTCGTACGCGACCTGATCGAGGATGCGAAGCGGCGTGTGCACACGGGCGCCATCAAGGAACTGTGTGAAGAATATTTGAAGCATGAGAGCTATCGGATTGCGCGGCGAATTCTCGATCTCGCGAAAAACGCATTTCCTAATGACGCGAGCGTGCATGAACTCTTGGCACGCGCGTGTCACTTCCTTGGTGATCACCTCGCAGAAGCAGACGCTTGGCATCACGCCGCTAAATTGACGAATCGGGTCGAATTCAAGGTCTGCGAAGCGCACGCTCGGCTGCGTATCAGCGATTTCGCAACAGCCGAGACGATTCTCCAGGCAGTCTCCGGTGACGGCATCACTCGTTTCGATGTCGCCGCTGGCCTTGCGGAATGCGCATACCAGCGCCACGATCTAATGCGCGCTTTCGAGTACTGGACGCGTGCGGCGGAACTCGATCCGGAAGATTTGAATGCCTCACTGCAGCGAACCAATGCCCTGATCGAAATGGGAGACTTGCGTACAGCCGAGGCCATTATCGACGACGCGCAGGAAAGGTGGCCGGGCTCGGCGCTCGTTGCGGAAACGAAGGCACGCGTCCTGAAAAGCCGTGCCGATTATCCCGCAGCGCTCGAGTTCAGCCAGATCGCTGTCGTTATGGACTCGTCACCCAATCTGCATTTGACCCATGCAAGTGTCTTGCTGGCACTCAGTCGCGCAGATGACGCATGTCAAACGCTACGACAAGCACTCGCAAGGCAGCCTCGAGATACGAGTGTGCTTGCCATGCTCGCTGAATGCGAAGAGGCAGCTGGTCGCCGTTCGATAGCATTGGCAACCTGGCGCGGCTTGCTGCACTTTCAACCAGATTTTGTTCGAGCGCACATTGAGACGGCCAGGTTGGAAAACGTCGGGCGTTCTGCACAGGATTACCGCGACGCGTTGCTGAAGATTGCCGGACGCTATCCGCTGGCACCAGAGCCTCTTGTAGCAGTGGCCGATATTGCACGCGACGCTCGTCAACAAACAGAAGTCGCGTCGCTTTGGAACCGAATCCTGACTATCGCACCTGGTCGCAAAGAATTCTGGCTACGGTGTGCGGCAGCCCTGCGCGAGTGCAACAAACTCGACGACGCAGAAAGAATGGTGTGGGATGCACTCGAACGTTTCCCAGAGGATCGTGATCTTCTGGAAGATGCGCTCGACCTAAGTACTGGCTTGGAACATCAGGCCCGAGCGGTAGAAGCCGGTAGGCGTCTGACCTTGCTGCTGCGCCGCACCCGTAGCGACGAGCCGGGATCACCCGATATGGCCAATCCCCTGTTCAACGCATACACTCGCCTGACTTGGCTGCATTTCAACGTTGGGGATTTCAAGAATTCCCGAGCGATATGTGAAGAAATCGCGGAAATCTGGCCGAATTGCGCGTTCTATCTTGAACTGCGCGCGATGATGTCGATCCGGGAGCGTAACTGGCAGGATGCGCTCGACTCCGCACGTACCTACAACTACCTGTTCCCGCACTATCCGCGTGGCATTGAACTCGAGTACGAAGCATTGCTTGGCGCTCGAGAATTCAATGCTGCGGCAGAGCTACTCACTCGCGAAGACCTCGCGATGCGTTTTCCGGAATGGACCAGCCGATTCGCAGCCTGGCGCGACGCGGTTCGCTCCATTCGCCCTCCTGAACAGCCTACTGATACTCGTCTTGTCCTCGACGTCACGAGCCTCGCCACCGTTGTCGCGGCATCTGCCGCACCTGGCGGGATCGAGCGCACGATCGTCGAAGTCGTACTGGAATTGTTCGAAAGCTGGAAGGGCAACCTTGCACTCGTGAACTGGAAAACGATCGCCGTCGAAGTCGACCAGGCGGATTTCGCGTCGGCTATCTTCCCATCGAGCTTCGGCGAAGCATCACAGCAAAAAATCAATCCGTTCGTCCAACGTACGCTCACGAATGGAGAGAAAGCGTTCGAATCGAGCCCGCACGACATCGTCGTCATTCTCGGCTCGGCTTGGCACTACGATGCAAATAACGCGATTCTCAACGAATACAAGCGAGCTGGATCGCGTGTCGCAATATACATTCACGATCTGTTGCAGTTGTACTATCCAACGCTCGTCAGCGAAAAATGGGCAGCCATTTTCCGCTACTGGATCGGACCTGCGCTCGACCAGGCTGATCTGGTGATGGTCAACTCGAACCACTCCGGACGAGAAATTCAGCAGTTTTGCGCCGAAACCGGCCGCCAGCCGATCGAAGCCATCAAGGTCGAACTCGGTGACGATTATCGTTGCCTGCCCCGGAAACAACGTGTCGACGAGGCAAAAGTCGCGTCCGTTCTTCGCCTCTCGAAAAGTGCCGGGTACGTCATGTTCGTGTCAGCACTTGGCAAACGCAAGAATCATGGGTTCCTCGTCCGTGCGTGGGACAGACTGCGCAAGATGAGCGGTGAGGATTGTCCGACGCTCGTGTTCGTCGGCTCGCCAGGCGACGGTATGACTGCAATTGAGGCAGAACTTCGCGCAACGCAATACGCCGGTGGCAAGGTTGTCCTATTGCACAACGTCGATGATGCGAGTCTGGACAAGCTCTACGAGAATTGCTTGTTCACCGTGTTTCCGAGTCTGTGCGAAGGCTGGGGGTTACCGATTGCTGAAGCCTTGTCTCACGGGAAAGTTTGCCTCGCATCGGCGACGACATCCATGCCGGAAGTCGGCGGCGACTGCGCGGACTATTTCGAGCCGACCGACGAAGACGCATTCATTGCCCTGGCAACCCAATATGTCTACGATCATCCAAAGCGCACGGAGCGCGAAGCGTACGTCCGGGAGCACTACCAACGTCGCAAATGGAGCGCCACAACAGAGCATATCGTCTCCCTAGTCGATACGCGCCTGCTCGCATCGGGCGGCAAGCCGGTCCTGCCAATTCCGAGAACAACGCAAATTGCAGGCGTCATTCAGGTATGCGCGAGCTACGGAAAGCAATGCGGTATCGCTAGCTACGCATCTCACGTCGCAGCCGCAATGCGAGGACAAGGTAGGGATACCGTGATCGTCCGCGGGGTGGACGAATGTGAACCGTATCTGGCGACGGGTCGCTATGGCTATATATTCGTGCAGCATGAATACGGATTGTATGATTCCTTCAATCCAACTCTTGCCGGCCCAGATACGACTGGAGAATTGATCGAGCAACTCGAAGACTACGCAGAGCGTTACCCGAACGTGAGCTCAGCTGTCGTGATGCACACGATCGACATGAACAAGCCCGATCTACGTGAACGCAGTCAAATGCTGTTTAACTCTACGATTCCTGTCGTTACTCTGAGCAGTGCCGCTGCACGCAATACCCGTGCAATATTCGTTGAGCACGGCATTCATGTGACGTCACCGATCGCTTCAGTTGAAGCCCCGGCACGTGCTGAAGGAAATGCTCTAACCGTATCGTCCTTCGGCTTCCTGTCCCCTCATAAGCGCATCGATCGGATTCTCCAGGCGTGCGTCGAGTCGAATAGTCGTCTTGTCGCCAACTTCGCATGTGATTCCGCTGAGCGGGCACAGCGAGCTCGAGAACTAGTTGCAAGCATGGGCGTTGCTGGCAAGGTCACTTTTGACTTCCAAACCGACGAGGAAATTCTCGCAACGTTGCGCTCGGGCGATGTCGTGTATTTCCCGCAAGGTCCGATTTCTTATTGGGCGACTACCGGCTCCGCTCGTGTGGCAATGACGGCCGATCGGCCAGTCGTTACCTCCCCGGAAGATCAGTTCGAGGACATGGCCGCCGGCGTTATTTTTGCGACCGATGCTGATTTGCCGACCGTTCTTCGCAGATTGTCGAACCCAACCTACTACGCACAAGTTCTGGGCCGATTAAGGGTGTTTCGTGATGAAAACACGATCGATGCGGTCTATCGCGACGCGTTGGTTATGTTGAACTCCGAAAATCGTGCCGCGCGCATTCCGAGTGCCCGATCCGCAATCATCGTCTCGGATCTACTCGCGCTCCCAGCACGCACTGCAGTAAAGACCCTCTATACGTCTCAATTCGATCGACAACCCACATCGAACGAATTCGAATCGTTCGAAGCTACCGAAGGTGGCTCCGTTGACACTCGACTGGCAGCGATTTTTGGTGCTGCTCGCAATGCTCTGATGCAGGGACGCCCGATAGATCTGGCCGTTGATTCATGTCATGCAGATTTGCTCGCAAGTTCCGAGCTCTCCGCTATAGACGGCAACCGACTCGTCAGTGCACTTTCGCTATTGTTACTCGACCAAACTGACTTCATCGACACGGCCATGCTGGCCATCGCCAAGCGTCGTCCGTCCGATTTCGAACGCGCGGAACTGGATGCTATGCCCGTCGACGATGTCGCTGCACGAATGTCCGTTCTGCGCGCAATCGTACGCATTGCAAATAAGGCCCGCGCGACACGCAGCGCGGTCGGTGACTTGCAGGCTCACCTGTACCTCCAGGCACCGGTTCCCGGTCAAATTCAGCATTCGCGACGCCGTTATCATCTATCGGAATTGTGTGTGTATCCTGCTATCTACCGTGCGATCGCTGTTTATCGCAAGCTCTTCAAGCGCGATCCGTCACTAGAGGAGCATCTTGCGTTATCGTCGGTCGACTCATACGAGGCTATCGACAGAGTTTGTCAATTGGCGGCCACCACCGATGCAGTTCATGTGATCGACAACATCCCCGATCGCGCCGGCTGGTTAACGACAATGCAACGCGTACAGTCGGTGCTCGAGGAAATTAGCGATACACAGGCTGACGAGATGACCGGTGAGAATCTCTGTTCGCTCGAGAAGCGACGGTTGTCGCGTGCGTTCCCCAGCTTTGTGCTGCTCACCTGAAACCTCATCGTGCGCGCGAATCTATCGCGCGCACGATGTTCGTCACGATCGATTCAATCCAAGGCGCGGAAGATCCTCCACGTCCGGAAGACAATATCCCCGCGAACCGGCGCATGTTGTGCCGTTTTGCTACCACCGGTGTCTACCGCAGGACACGAATTGCGATCACACCGCTCTATTTCTATGAAGCTGATTCTCCACATTGGCACCGAGAAGACGGGAAGCTCTTCACTGCAGCTCACGCTTGCACATCAACGAGACCGCCTCGCCACCCAAGGTGTATGGTACTCGCGAGTGCTAGGCGAATATGCTCATCGCAAACTGTCGCTCTATGGGAGGGACCCACTAAATGTGATGACGGACGACCGACTTGCCTCATTCGGCGTCCAAGACTCACAACAGTACGCGGCGCTTTGCGCGTCGATTGAAAGCGATCTACAGAGCGATGTCGATGCGGCACTATCCCGCAACTGCCGATACTTTATCGTCAGTTGTGAGTATTTCAGCAGTTTGTATCGCAATACAAATGAAACAGCTCGACTCGCCGACATGCTCTATCGGCACTTTGACGAAATCGAGGTCATTTGCTTTATTCGACCTCAGATCGATGTACTGATTTCCAGAATATCAACACTCGCCTGCGACGGGATCGAAATCAACGAGTCGATGATCCATGATCTCGCTGAAGACGAGCAGTATTTTAATTTCGACCTTTTACTTGATCGATGGGCAAATAGTTTCGGTCGGGATTCCATTAAACCGATTCCTTATAAACGGAATCGCGATACACTCGCATACCTAACGAACAAATTCGACATTCAGATTGAAGAAATTGGACTCGAACGTATCAACCAGTCTATTGACGTTGAATCGATTGCACTTCTGAATGCGGCTCGCTTATCGGGTAGCACACTCGAATCGGTTGCCACGTATCTCAAGGACTTCGGCGCGACAAACAAGCTCAGTTTGTCGCGCCACGATCAAGAGAGACTGCAATCAAAATTCGAAGAGAGCAACTTGGCACTTTGCTCGAAATGGCCGACGATTGCACCGGCGGATCTACAACCAAGCGATGTAGCGGAAGATGATGCCGGAAATCTCCATTTGCTCACTACAGCAGATCGGTTCGCACCGCAGCTTCGCTATGTGCTCGAACGCTTTCAGACCGAAGCGGCTTCACGCACTCGCCGGCACACCTTCGTGCGTGCGTGCGACTTCACGCTAGCCATTCCGGAGGGACACTTTGCAGCCCGCTATCTTCAGGATGGAGGACTTTTTCGACCACGATTTATTCCCTTGTTCGAAAGATTGCTGCATAACGGTCACGTGGTCATCGACGTCGGCGCCAACATCGGTTTCTTCAGTTTGCTCGCGGCACGACGCGTTGGGCCGAGCGGAAGAGTCATCGCCTTTGACCCGAGTGCCAAGGCGATCTCCGCACTGTTGCACGCGTCAGCCATCAACAATCTCTCCAATATCGAGGTGCACAACGTCGCGTTGTACGAGCGATTCGATACGCTGGCAATCGTTCACAACTTGGCATCGACCAACTGTGTCGTAAAGCCAGTCGGCGCGATACCGGGTCATTTGATTGACTACTCACAACTCGATCTTGTTTCCGCAATACAAGCTGACGCTGCGCTCTGCGATCTCACGCGCTGCGATCTCGTAAAGGTCGCCGTAGGCGGCAATGAACTTCCCGTCATGCGAGGTGCGCAAAGATTACTCGATCGATTTAAACCGGTCGTCTTGTCGGAGTACTCCCCCGCCTATCAAGCTGACGTCTCGAACACTTCACCCGATGCCTACTGGCAAGTATTCGCCGAACTCGGTTACCACTGCCGTCTCATCGGCGCGGACGGCCAATACGAAACCATGGCGGATTTATCACAATTGCTCGAACGTTACGAAGCGGAAGAACGAGCATGTGGAGGCGTGACTCACCTTGAGCTCTGCTTCGACCATCCGGCCTCGTCATTGCGGCTATTCGAATAAACGTCGGTATGTGCCTGACGCTTAAAGATCCGCTTCCATCGTCGTCGCCTCGAGTTCCGAGGCTTCCCATTGCCGTCCTACGGCAATGAGTTTTGCATTAAGCTGGGAACTAATTGACTGGATCCAGCGCTTATCAAAACGATGCACATGTACGAAATGCCGGAACAAGCCTATCGTCCATGATCCGTGTCGTTCAGCACTGGCCAAGAGCAGCGACCGAGCGTAGTGTTGAGATCCATTTCGAATATCCGCGCGCAGCTGGCGCACCGAAATCGGCACATCTTCGATTAGATCGCGAATCAACGTGCTGAGTCGACGACATTCGAATAGTGCAGTTGCACTGGGGTGCCCAGAGAAAGGCAATGCAATATCGTCGTGATTCTGAAAAACAAATTTCAGGCACTCTACATGGCGCCGATCAGAGGCCATCCTCGAATCATAAATGAAATACGCGTGTTGGCTGACTGGCTCACGCCATCTATGGGAGTAGCCCATACGGTGACGCACGTCATGCCATCGATCTTCGAATGACGTATCTGCCGGCCTTGGCGAGTATTGCGGACTAATTGCAATGACTTTATCCACATCGAATGCTTGAGCGAAATACAACGCAGCATATGCACCCATACTCGATCCATACGAAATACGTCGACTGTACCCTTTGAGCAAAGGGCGACAGTAATGCTCAATCATACCGGTGGTGATGTCCTGATACCAAATATTACGCTTCGGTTTAAAGCACAGTACATCCAAACCCAAGGATGAGAAATAATCCTCTCCAAATCCCGGCCTCTCGAAGCCAACATAGTCAAATGGCTGAAACGTAACAATAATCGTATCCGAACCAACAGATGTTAGCTCGGCAATCGTCTCCTCATTATCAAAAATTACTCGCTTGCAACGCTGACTATTAGCTTCCGTAGAAACGAGCTTTGTCACGCTAACCCGGTCAATGACCACCGTCGAGTGTGCGTCAACATGCGTGCGAATTTCGAGATCTTGACAAGGCACGTCGAGAGTGAAAATCAGGTTCCGAACCAACCCTCGGCTTGACGTGCTCGCTTCCATTTGAGCCACTACGTGCTTTCCAAGATCGACGGTCACCTCGACAAGACATATGCCGCCATCGGCAATCGTGCCCTCGCCGTCAATATCGACACGATATCGTCCCTTGTCCAAGGTCAAATACGGTCCGTAGGTCAACCAACCCGCGGCACCTGACGAGACGAGCCGACCGCCTTTGAAGGCACCCACGACAGACTTGATCTCCTGCTCAGCCGCCAGTAATGAGCAAATTGTCTCGGCAGCCGATGCCGGCGCAGTGGTGGTTGCGATCCCATTCGACTCATCCGATCGATTGCCACCGAACAACTTTGCTGCTCGCCTCAACAACATCATTGATATCTTGCCTCTATCGAAATATTTCGAAACGACCGTGCGCCCGGGTCGATATGAACATCAAGGTAATATACGGTTATACATTGCTTGCAGGCGGTCGGCATAAGCTGCTGAATCGAACATTTGAGCACGTGCGACTCCACGTACCGCAAGTTGAGCTCGCAACCCAGCGTCCTGTTCGAGTTGACGCAAGCCATGAGCAATCGAGTTCACGTCGTACGGATCGACAATTACGCTGGCATCTCCAGCGATTTCCGGCAGCGAACCGCCCGTCGAGCATAACGTAGGGGTACCAAGCTGCATGGCCTCGAGAATTGGCAGGCCAAATCCCTCGTATAGCGACGGAAACACCACAGCCTTGGCCGCGCGAATAAGGCTGATCAGGAATGAGCGCGGCGTGTAGTCGAATACATGAATTCGACGCCTCAGGTCTGGCCGCTGCTTCAGCATTGCGTTAATGAGTTTCATTTCCTCATCCGCCTTCCATGCGAGCGAACCGACAATAACCAACTGCGTGTTCAATCGAGCAGAGAGAAATGCCTCGACCAGACGCCCAACATTCTTCTTCGGCTCAATTGCACCGAAGAACAAGAAATAACTCCGAGGCTCCAGTCCAAAAACCCCCTCGACCTCAAGCTCCGCATCATACAGACTCTTGCCAGCGGCCACGTCGCTTGTATCAACAGCCTGATAGGTGTTGCTGACGTGTTGCGGCGACGTACCGAACAATTCAATAATATCCGCCTTGGAACGCTCCGACACCGTACAGATGTGGGCGCTCGTTTCAAGGCAAGACTTGATCAATCGGTAGTAATAGCGCTTGTTGTCGAGAGTGGTGTACGGCAATCGCAGCGGTACGAGGTCGTGAATCGTGTAGACGTTAGGTACACCCTCTATGCGAATAGGAAGTGGGTAGGTCCAATGCATCACGTCCGGCTTTTGTGGAAGGCGAATCGTGAGGAATTTTCCATAGCGCCGGAAATGCGCACGCGCGACAGAAAAGAGATCTGTCACATTCCAAATATCGGATTCTCTCGGTAACCGCTCCGCAAAACGGGCAGTTTCCACCTTCCCCGAGATTAATATGGGGCTGGCTTCATAGCCGAACGGAGCCGACAGTGTCGACTTCACGTAAGACACGGTAGTCTGGAGCAACTTGCGATTCGGCGTTGTTCCACCAAGATAGTCGAAGAACGATATCTCACGCAGCAACGGAAGCAGCTTCGGCGAAATTGGGGCACCATATAGTGTCTGGGTACGCCCCCCCATCTGACTCACGTGATTCGCGAGATTGCGAGCGTAGGTGGCAACGCCCGTTCCGCGTTGGAGCGCAAGATTGTGTCCGTCGATAGCAACAACTTTATTCATTGAAACGGGTCACAACATAGATATCTTGATCAGATGGCCAGCGCATGGGCCGCTCGACCGCACAATAGGTGACGGCCGACATCCAGTGCGATGGACGTACACAACTATTTGAAATTCTGGACGCCGGTCACGACCGGATAGGCGACCGAAAATACAAGATTCAGCACCTTTTGAATTTCAGTAACCGGTGCGTTCGAGACATAGAGCAAGTCCTTATTATCCATCATGAAACTCTGCGCGACGAAGAATGCATTCGGATCACGCAAATTCACTCGATAAATAACCGGAACTTTGCCGTCGGCCGTAGTTCGGACAGGTGAATTGGGCCATGTAATCGCATTCTGATCTTCCAGTCGGAAAATAAATACGCCCTGTGCATCGGAGCGCGAGTCCTCCAATCCCCCGGCCCTCGCCAACGCTTGCGCCAGTGTGATCCCCTGCGCTTCGAAGTTAACCTCTTGATTCTTGCCGGTAGCTCCAAGCGCCGTAAAGCTGTATGGCTGATATAACGCTGTCACGACATCGCCGGCTCGCAACACGACATTTTGGCGAGGATCCCGGATGATCGCTTCCAGCGGCTGCGAAACGACGGTGTTACCCCGCGTAACTTGTATCGTCACTTTATTGATCGACTCGCGCACGCCGCCTGCCGTCGCCAGCGCGTCAAGTAGGCGCTCACCACGCGCGGTCAGTTGCATCCTGTTGCTGGCGGCGACATCGCCGACGATGGTCACATACGACGTCACATTCTTGGACAACTTGACAAGAACTTGCGGGTTGTGAGCCATGCCGCGCAGCCTTGCGGCGATACGCTCCTGCAATTGCGAGGACGTACTACCGGCGGCCTTGACCGCGCCGATAAAGGGCACATTTATATTGCCATCAGCGTCGATCATCTGATCCGGCAGGACCGTAACACGCGCGCCATTCACGCCGCTGGCCGACTCAAGCTGCTGGCCCGCACCAAACAAAGCCGCAGGCGGCGCCTCCCAAATCGACACGGAAACGGTATCGCCAGTCCCGAGTTGCTGCTGGAATTCCGCCCCTCCGCCAAGCGTCGAAAAAAAGTCAGTTTGCTTGCGATCTGCATACAACTGGCGTGCAACTTCATCCGTTACATCGACGATCTGGATGCCGGAAGCGTTATTCCGGGCCTGCCCTGCACCATCGATCTGAGCTCTACTTGGGCCCGACGTCGGAATTGCAGAACAGCCTGCAAGCCATACGACGCCGCAGCAGAGCAATCGCCCACCGATACCTCGAAACAAATGCAGCATTTTTGACACACGTGATTGAGTTCGGCGCAAATTGTCTCACGTAGTCCATTAGAATGAAGCGCAGAAGCAAAAAAACCACGCTCGAAGTGCGTACGCGTCTCGATTGACTAGCACACAAATGTAACAGCAGTGTTGAATATCTTCCTTGATGTCTCCCGCCTGATGACGCGGTTGTACGATGGACTGCGCCCTACCGGGGTCGATCGTGTCGGGCTCGCTTACATCCAGCGATACGGAACAAACGCGCGCGCGGTGCTAAGTGAGCAGGGCTTCTGTTCCATCTTGTCCGCCGCCGATACGCGTGCGACCTTCGACCTACTACTCTCCTCAAAAATCGACCGCTGGGCGATACGCAAAATTGTGGCGCGAGCATGCATGCAGAGCGTCTCGAGACAGGCAACGAACGGCGGCATATTGCTACATACCAGTCACAACGGGATGGAGCACGGCCGTTACTATGACGCTCTGGCGCGTCGAAATATTCGCCCGGTCTTCTTGATTCATGATTTGATTCCTGTAACTCATGCCGAATTTTGTCGCCCTGGCGTCGATACATTGCATCGTCATAGAATCGATACCGCGCTGCGACGTGCTGCTGGACTGATCGCGAACTCCGATGCCACCCTGGAGAGTCTTTTAGCAGAGGCAGTAAAAGCGGGCATAACAAAACCTCCACCTACTGTGGTCGCGCGCCTGGCGCCGGGTACAGTAGAGTGCTCGTCATCTCCGGCCCCCATCGACGAGCCGTATTTCGTTATGTTGGGCACGATCGAACCTCGCAAGAATCACTGGTTCATCCTTCATGTCTGGCGGCGTCTTGTTGAACAGATGGGTAACGACGCACCCAAGCTTGTCATTATCGGTCGACGTGGCTGGGAATGCGAAAACGTTATAGATATGCTCGAGCGCTGTGAGCCGCTGCGTCGAGTGGTCATCGAAGAATCGGACTGCAGCGATATACAACTCAACGCGTGGCTGCAGCACGCGCGCGCGTTGTTGTTCCCTTCTTTCGTCGAAGGTTACGGCATGCCGCTTGTGGAAGCTTTGGGCCTCGGTGTACCAGTAATCGCGAGTGACCTCCCGGTGTTCCACGAGATTGCGTCGGATTTCCCCACGTATCTTGATCCGCTAGATGGTCCCGGCTGGTATGCCAATATCCGGGCCTATATGGAATATGACAGCCCTGAGCGTCGCCATCGGATTCAAAAAATCGCTAGCTTCCGCACGCCAACATGGAGCGAACATTTCGAGCAAGTTGATAGCTTTCTCGATTCGCTACGTTAAATGATGCCCCCGTCACACTCCTACTTCACGTCGGCGGCCGATCGCGAATTCAACGTGCGTTCGGTCGTTCGCGGCAGACGACTGATCGGATGGATGACCGGTAGGTCGCCGCTGATCTGGGTAGACACGTTGGTGGGTCGCATTGCGGCTCGTTCGGCACTCGTCGTCGGAGCCGCAATGCAAGCGACCTATCCCGGACCGATACTTGGGCACCGCAAGCAACATGCGCCGCCACTTTCGTGGTTCGTGTGTCCTGATGATTGCATCTCTCGCGGCGGATTCGTTGCCGCACTGGAGTCGCAACTTGTGCGCTCCTCAGATGCCACGCCAAAGGAACATATAGAGGATGCCATCGCCCGCGTTCTCGAAACGGATGCTCTCCATATCCGTCATCGCGTCAGCCCATTGCCGAAACAATGGCATGATTCATGTGCCACCTCACGAGTCGTTTTGCTGGACGAGCGCACAACTACTCACATTGACTACTGCACGTCGCGCGTCTCTCGAAGAGCGGCCTTCACTGAAATGGTGGCCAATGCACGCCGTTCGCATCCTGACGCACAATTCTGGCTACTGAGGTCGGCAGACTCCGGCCAAGGCACTTGGCTGTCAAGCCAAACGACACTGCCCCCGGATACGGCCTTACTCGAAGTCGACCACTCACTATACGAAATGCTCGATCGAATAGATGCAGTGTATGTCGTCGGCGCCTCGGAAGGAATGGCCGCTCTGTTGGCAGGCATTCCAACTCATGTCTTTGGAACCCCTTACTATTCGGGCTGGGGTCTCACTCAAGACTATGCGGTGATGCCCGAACGCACGGCGCGCCCTACGCGCAACACGTTCTTCAACGTAGTGTTTCAACAGCTTGCTCGTTACCTCGATTCGACCACCGGTCAGCCGGGTTCGCTGGACGCGACGCTGGATAGTGTCGCCCTGCAGCACTCGGTCGCTACTCGCTTCTTCGACTTGACGGCGATCGCCGCTTTGCGCTTTCAGTGGTGGAAACGCTCCTATGCCACTCCTTACCTGCGTGCTGGGGGCAGCAACCTCCGTTGGGTTGGAAAAACCGGAGACGTTGGCTCTAACGAGACCGCAGCCGTTTGGGGTGGCCGCACCGCAGTCGGTTTGCCCACCGGCACGCGCGTGGTTCGTATAGAGGACGGCTTTCTGCATTCGGCGGGTCTCGGCTCGGACATGTCAGCGCCGTATAGCCAGGTACTCGATTTTCAGGGAATCTACTTCGACGCCACCCGTCCAAGTGACTTGACCACGATACTCAATACGGCGCAGTTTGATGAACGGGAACTCGAGCGCGCAGCAGCGTTGCGCCACGCTATCGTGCGATTCGGGCTGACCAAATACAATCTTGGCAGGCGAGCGCCCGTCTGGCGCGCCCCGTCGGGAAGACGCATTGCATTGGTTGCTGGCCAGGTTGCGGATGACGCTTCTATCCGGCTGGGAACCGGGAGTATCGCAACAACCGAAGCCTTGCTTAAGGAGGTGCGTTCGCGCTATCCCGACACGTTCATCGTGTATAAGCCGCATCCTGACGTGATGTCCGGAAATAGACCCGGTGTCATCGATGGCGCGAAACTCGCTGACATCGTCGATGACCGAGCAGACCTCGTATCGCTCATCGCCGCAGTAGACGAAGTCCATACGCTGTCTTCATTGACAGGCTTCGAAGCATTGTTACGTGGTAAAGAAGTGTACACCTATGGACTGCCGTTCTATGCTGGCTGGGGGCTCACCCACGACGCGCTACCCCAGCCCTGGAGAGCCCGAACGCTGACGCTCGACATGCTGACAGCCGGCGTATTGATCCGGTATCCAATCTATTGGGACTGGGATCTCGCACTATTCACCAGCCCCGAGGCGGTCGTTCTGCGGTTATCGCAGATAGCCAATCGCCCTCTTGGCGAAATCCGCAAGGACCACAAACGCTTTTTCGTCAAAGCCGCACGATGGAGCCGTAATGTGCTTTGGCATGCGTTATGGCACTGCCGACACCGCCCAACCGACAACTCCCAACCGAGGCGGCGCAGGCAGACGTAAAGGGCTTTCAACGATATCGCATTTCACCCTTTCCTCTATGTCGGTCGAAAACTGATATCAGAGGTAATTCAACTCGAGGCATCCTATGATTTATCCGGTCATCCTATGCGGTGGTAGCGGCACTCGGCTCTGGCCGATGTCACGCGGCGGCTATCCCAAACAGTACCTGAAACTCACGGGTGACAGTACGCTCGTGCAGCAAACAGCGCTACGCCTGCGCAATATACCGGACGCTATTAACCCGATCGTCGTCACGAACAATGAGCAACGCTTCTTGGTCGCGGAACAACTTCGACAGATCGGCGTCGTGCCATCTTCGATCGTGCTTGAGCCGATCGCTCGTAACACAGCACCGGCGATAGCAATCGCCGCTCTATTGGCACAACAGAGCAATCCTGATGCACTGCTTCTAGTGCTGCCGTCCGATCATGTCATCCAAAACGAAGCTGCCTTTGTAGCAACAACCGCAGAAGCAGCATCGATTGCCAAGCAGGGGCATCTCGTCACCTTCGGCATCAAACCGGCCGAACCACATACCGGTTATGGCTATATCCGTCGCGGATTGCCCGTGGCCGACGGCATTTCGGCTTTTCAGGTCGATGCGTTCGTCGAAAAACCCGACGCACCGACGGCCGAACGCTTCCTCAGCGACGGCAACTACTACTGGAACAGCGGCATGTTCATGCTGAAGGCGTCCACGTACATGGAAGAGCTGCATCGCCATGCACCGGAAATCGCCCGCCATGCAGAACTCGCGTTCGAATCCGCCAAGCGCGACAACGACTTCGTCCGCCTCGACGCAGACGTGTTCGCCGCCTGCCCGAACGTCTCGATCGACTACGCGGTGATGGAGAAGACCGAGCGCGCCGCAGTCGTCGCGGCGGCGGACCTCGGCTGGAACGACATCGGATCGTGGAGCGCGCTTGCTGACATTGCAGAAGCTGACGAACAAGGCAACGCGCTGATCGGCGACATCTTCACCGACTCGGTAAAGAACTCGTACATCCGCGCCGAACACCGGATGGTCGCCGCCCTCGGCCTCGACAACATCGTGATCGTGGAAACCGCCGACGCCGTGCTCGTCGCGCATCGCGACAAAGCCCAGGACGTCAAGAAAATCGTCGAATGGCTGAACGCGTCCGGCCGCCACGAATCGGTCACGCACCGCCGCGTCGTGCGCCCATGGGGCTCGTACGAAGGCATCGACCAGGGCGATCGCTTCCAGGTCAAGCGCATCATCGTGAACCCGGGCGCACAGCTGAGCCTGCAGATGCACCACCATCGCGCCGAACACTGGATCGTCGTGAAGGGCACGGCGATGGTCACGAACGGCGACAAGGAGATCATGCTGACCGAGAACCAGTCGACCTACATCCCGCTCGGCGCGACCCACCGTTTGACGAACCCCGGCAAGATCCCGCTCGAACTGATCGAGGTCCAGTCGGGCGCGTATCTCGGCGAGGACGACATCGTCCGCTTCGAGGACACCTACGGACGCGCAGCGAAGTAAACACCGCAACTTCGGGGTCGCGCGCCGCAACCGGCGTCAATCCGATGCGCCAGACGGGCAGCACGCACAGGCGTCCTGCCCGTTTTTCATTACGTCAACCAATGTCAGCCCGGTTGCCCGCCCGTCCCAGGTCAGGTTATAAAAGCGCCTCCCATTCCGGTGCATGCGCCGCCCCTTTACCCTTGACTTCGGAGAACGCATGATCGATCTCGCCACCGCCCAGCAATTCCTGATGACCCGCGGCCTCGACTTCGGCCTCAACCTCCTCGCGGCCATCGCGCTGTGGTTCGTCGGCCGCTGGGCGATCCGCATCGGAACCCGCCTGCTCGGCAAGGTCGTTCGCCGCAGCGGCAAGGTCGACCCGACGCTCACCGACTACCTGACTTCCGTCGTCGGCGTGCTGCTGACGATCCTGCTGATCCTCGCGATCCTGCAGATCTTCGGCGTGCAGACCACCTCGTTCGCCGCGTTGCTCGCCGGCCTCGGCCTCGCGATCGGCACGGCCTGGGGCGGCCTGCTCGCGCATTTCGCCGCCGGCGTGTTCATGCAGGTGCTGCGCCCGTTCAAGATCGGCGACGTGATCAGCGCGGGCGGCGTCACGGGCACGGTGAAGGAGCTCGGCCTATTCGGCACGACGATCATCACCGCCGACAACATCGTGACGATCGTCGGCAACAACAAGATCTTCTCGGACAACATCGCGAACTACAGCGCGACGCCGCATCGTCGCGTCGACCTGACCGCGAAGATCGCGCACAGCGTCGACGCGGCCGATGCGATCAACCGCCTGAAGATGCAGATCCAGCTGGTGCCGAACGTGCTGAAGGTGCCGGCACCGGACGTCGGCGTGCTGCAGTTCACGCCGGAAGGCCCGCTGCTGTTCGTGCGCCCGTCGACTCAGCCGGAGAACTACTGGCAGGTGTACTGCGACACCAATCGCGTGATCCTCGATACGTTCCGCGAAGCCGGCTATCCGACGCCGGAAACCCCGGTCTCGCAACGCAACGCGTAACGGACGCGGCGGCCGAGCCGCATGGACGAAAAAAAAGCCCCCGCTCAGCGCCCGCCCGCCTTCGGCGCCCCGTCCGACCCCCGCCCCCGCACGAGCTTCCACACCGCACCCAGCGCGACCGGCACGATCGCCGCGCCGATCCCGACCAGCACGATGACATTCAGGTACTGGCGAATGAACGGAATGTTGCCGAAGAAATAGCCGAGCAGCACGAGCAGCAGCACCCACACCAGCGCGCCGATCACGTTGAACAACTGGAAGCGCGCGACGCTCATCGACGAAGCCCCCGCGACGAACGGCGCGAACGTGCGCACGACCGGGATGAAGCGCGCGAGCACGATCGTCTTGCCGCCGTGCTTGTCGTAGAACGAGTGGGTCTTCTGCAATGCGGCGCGATCGAGGAACCGCTCGAGCACCGGGATATGCGTATTGAACACCTTCGGGCCGACCCAGCGGCCGATCAGGTAGTTCACGGTGTTGCCGGAAATCGCCGCGACGAGCAGCAGCACGATCAGCAGGCCGACGTTCATTTCGCCCGTGGCCGCGAACGCGCCGCCGATGAACAGCAGCGAATCGCCGGGCAGGAACGGGAACACGACGAGCCCCGTCTCGCAGAACACGATCAGGAACAGGACGAGATAGACCCACGCGCCGTACTGCCGGATGAAATCGCCGAGGAAAGCGTCGATATGCAGGACAAGGTTGACGAAATGAAGCAGCGTATCCAAATGCGATTCCTCGAAGGCGATGGGGCCGGAACGGCCGGGACAGGCCAGACATGGCCGAGGCGGCCGCCAGCCAAGGCGGCGCGTGCAACGGGGTGATGATACCGAAACTACCTTAAGGCTCCGTGAAAAAACGTAACGGCCGGCCGCGCCGGCACGCGTTCGCCGCCTCGCTATAATTCGGCCATGTCCGATATCACCGAAACGGCCGCGGGCGCCGCGCCCGCCCCCGCCGCGCGCCCGCTGCGCGCGATCCAGCCCCTGCCCGACCAGCTGATCAGCCAGATCGCCGCCGGCGAGGTCGTCGAACGCCCGGCGTCGGTCGTCAAGGAGCTGCTCGAGAACGCGATGGACGCCGGCGCGACGACGCTGCGCATCGTGCTGGAAGAAGGCGGCGTCAAGCGCATCTCGATCACCGATGACGGCTGCGGGATTCCGCCCGACGAACTGGCGCTCGCGCTGATGCGCCACGCGACCAGCAAGATCCGCTCGCTCGAGGAGCTCGAGGCAGTCGCGACGCTGGGGTTTCGCGGTGAAGCGCTCGCGTCGATCGCGTCGGTGGCCGAAATGTCGATCACGAGCCGGACGGCCGATGCCGCGCATGCGATGAAGATCGACGCGCAGACGGGCGTGCTGTCGCCCGCCGCCGGCTCGATCGGCACGACGATCGAGGTGCGCGAGCTGTACTTCAACACGCCCGCGCGGCGCAAGTTCCTGAAGAGCGAGCAGACCGAATTCGGCCACTGCCTGGAAATGATCCGTCGTGCGGCGCTCGCGCGGCCGGACGTCGCGATCTCGGTGCTGCACAACGGCAAGGCCGTCGAGCACTGGAACGCGACCGAGCCCGCGCAGCGCGTCGCGAAGATCCTCGGCGAGAGCTTCGCGACCGCGCACCTGCCGCTCGACGAGCAGGCCGGCCCGCTCGCCGTCTACGGCTGCGCCGGCCTGCCGACCGCGAGCCGCGGGCGCGCCGACCAGCAGTATTTCTTCGTGAACGGGCGCTTCGTGCGCGACAAGCTACTGACGCACGCTGTGCGCGCGGCCTACGAGGACGTGCTGCACGGCGACCGCTACCCGTCGTACGTGCTGTTCCTCGACCTGCCGCCCGAAGCCGTCGACGTGAACGTGCATCCGTCGAAGATCGAAGTACGGTTCCGCGATTCGCGCTCGATCCACCAGTACGTGTTCCATGCGGTCCAGCGCGCGCTCGCGCGCCACGCGGGCGCGTCGCCGGAAACCACCGCGGGCGGCCATGCCGCACATCTCGAGCCCGCGTCGCGCGGGCCGGCGTCGTTCCTCGACACGCCGCTCGGTCAGGGCACAAGCCACACGACCGGCGGCACGGGCGGCAGCGGCTTCTCGTCGCCATCGTCTTCATCGTCGGCGGGCAACACGTGGATGCGCCAGGCGCGGATGACGCAGGGCACGCTGCCCGTCGCGCAGCCGCTCGCGCTCTACGACGCGCTGTTCGGCCGCAAGGACAGCGGCGCGGGCACGCCGGACGGCACGACGCTCATCGCGCGCGATGCGGCCGATTCCACCGACGCCCCGGTCGCGCCGCTGCCGGGCTTCGCCGCGGCGCCGCTCGCCGCTGGCGCGCACGACGAGCAACCGCTCGGCTTCGCGCTCGGCCAGATCCACGGCATCTACGTGCTCGCGCAGAATGCGTACGGGCTCGTGATCGTCGACATGCACGCGGCCCACGAACGAATCCTGTACGAGCAGTTCAAGAACGCGCTCGCCGACCGCACGGTCGCCGTGCAGTCGCTGCTGCTGCCGATCTCGATGACGGCCACGCCGGTCGAGATCGGCACGGTCGAGGAAGAGCGCGACACGCTCGAATCGCTCGGCTTCGACCTCGCGGTGCTGTCGCCGACGACGCTCGCGATCCGCGCGGTGCCGGCGCTGCTGAAGGACGCCGACCTGCAGTCGCTCGCGCGCGCGGTGCTCGCCGACCTGCATGCGTTCGGCGGCTCGCGCGTGCTCACCGAGCGCCAGCACGAACTGCTCGGCACGCTCGCGTGCCATCACGCGGTGCGCGCGAACCGGCGCCTGACGCTCGACGAGATGAACGCGCTGCTGCGCCAGATGGAGGCGACCGAGCGCGCGGACCAGTGCAATCACGGCCGGCCGACCTGGTATCAGCTCACGCTGAACGATCTGGACCGTCTCTTCATGCGCGGGCAATGAGCGCTTCCTCGCAGTCCCGCCCGACGACGATCGCCTGCCTGCTCGGCCCCACCGCTTCCGGCAAGACCGCGGCGGCGCTGGCGCTCGCCGCGCGCCGCCCGATCGAGATCGTCAGCGTCGATTCGGCGCTCGTCTACCGCGACATGGATATCGGCACCGCGAAACCGTCGCGCGACGAGCGTGCGAGCGTGCCGCATCACCTGATCGACATCATCGACCCGGCCGACGCGTATTCGGCCGCGGAATTCCGCGCCGACACGCTCCGGCTGATCGGCGAGATCGTCGCGCGCGGCCGCACGCCGCTGCTCGCGGGCGGCACGATGCTGTACTACAAGGCGCTGACGCAAGGGCTCAACGACTTGCCGGGCGCCGACCCGGAAGTCCGCGCGGCACTCGACGCCGACGCCGCGCGCGACGGCTGGCCCGCGCTGCACGCGCGGCTCGCGCAGGTCGATCCCGACACGGCCGCGCGGCTCGCGCCGAACGATTCGCAGCGAATCCAGCGTGCACTGGAAATCTTCATGCTGAGCGGACAGCCGATGTCGGCGCTGCTCGCCGCACCGCGCCGCACCGATGATGCAGCCGCCGCGTACCGCTTCGTGCCGGTCGCGCTCGAGCCGTCGGACCGCGCGGTACTGCACGCGCGGATCGCGCAGCGCTTCGACGCGATGCTCGACGCGGGCTTCATCGACGAAGTCGAACGGCTGCGCCGCCGCGACGATCTCCATCCCGACCTGCCGTCGATGCGCTGCGTCGGCTACCGACAGGCATGGGAATTCCTCGAAGGCGACACCGACTACCGGACGATGCGCGACAAGGGCATCTTCGCGACACGCCAGCTGTGCAAGCGCCAGATCACGTGGCTGCGCGCGATGCCGGAGCGGATCGTCATCGACTGCATCGCGCCGGATTCGACGGCCCGCGCGCTCGACGCGCTCGAACGCGTGCTCGACGGCCGCACGCCGGACTAGCCGCTCAACCGGCCCGACGCGCCGCCAGGCGCGCGCGCGCGCCGTCGACGATCCATGCGATACCGCGCTCGAACGCTTCGTCGCCGCTGCGCTCGCGCAGCGCGGCCCAGCCTTGCGCGAACAACGGGTATTCGGCTGCATCCGGCAGCAGCGCATCGGTGTCGCCGTCCGGCCGCGCCTGCTCTTCCAGCACCCATCCGACCACGAAGCGCCCGATCGCGACCATCACGTCGACCGCCTCGTCCGGCTTGAAACCCGCTTCACCGAGCAGCGCGACCTTGCGTTCGATCGAACTGAAATGCAGCGCGCGCGGTCGCGTGCCGGCGTGCAGGCGCGCGCCGTCGCGATAGGCGAGCAGCGCGCGGCGAAAACTGCGCGCGTTCTCGGCGAGCCACACATCCCACACGTCGCCCAGTCGGGGCAGCGACTCACCGTGGCGCTCCAGCATGATCGCCTCGGCCATCGCGTCGAGCAGCTCGGCCTTGTTCCTGAAATGCCAGTACAGCGTCGGCGACTGCACGCCGAGCCGCTCGGCGAGCCGCCGCGTGGACAGCCCGTCGATCCCCACCTCATCCAGCAATTCGAGCGCCGCGCGCAATACCGTGTCGCGCGTCAGTCGCGCGCCTGTGTCCTTCATCTCTATCACCGATAGGGAAACTGTGGAATACTGTGCACTCTATCATTGATAGAGTGATGCTCTTGAACCCGTCCCTGATTGCCATCCTGGCCACGGTCCTGCTCGACGCGATCGGCGTCGGGATAGTGATGCCGATCCTGCCCGGGCTGCTGCGCTCGCTCGCCGCCGCGGGCAACACCGACACCCATTACGGCATCCTGCTCGCGCTGTACGCGTTCGCGCAGTTCCTGTGTGCGCCGCTGCTCGGCGCGCTGAGCGACCGTTTCGGCCGCCGTCCCGTACTGCTCGCGTCGCTCGCCGGCGCCGCGCTCGACTATCTGCTGATGGCGCTCGCGCCGACGCTCGCGTGGCTTTACGTCGGCCGGCTGATCGCGGGTATCACCGGCGCGAACGTCGCGGTCGCGACTGCGTACGTGACCGACGTGACGGCCGAGCCCGACCGCGCACGGCGCTTCGGCCAGCTCGGCGCGATGATGGGCATCGGCTTCATCGCCGGCCCGTTGATCGGCGGGCTGCTCGGCGTGCTGCATCTGCGTGCGCCGTTCGTCGCGGCCGCGTTGCTCAACGCGCTGAATCTCCTGCTCGTGTGGCGCGTGCTGCCGGAATCGCGGCCGCGTTCGGCCCGCGAAGGCCAGGCAGTCGGCGCGCTCAACCCGTTCGCGAGCCTGCGCCGGCTGAGCGGCGCGCCCGCGCTCGCGCCGCTGGTCGGCATCTACGTGATCGTGGCGCTCGTGTCGCAGGCGCCCGCGACGCTGTGGATTCTCTACGGCCAGGAACATTTCGGCTGGTCGACACCGGTCGCGGGGTTGTCGCTCGCCGGTTACGGCGCATGCCACGCGCTCGCGCAGGCGTTCGCGATCGGGCCGCTGATCGCGCGGCTCGGCGAGCGGCGCGCGCTCGCGCTGGGCCTCGCGGGCGATGCGCTCGGGCTGGCGATCATCGCGTTCGCGACCGCCGCCTGGGTGCCCTTCGCGCTGCTGCCGCTGTTCGCGGCCGGCGGCATGACGCTGCCGGCATTGCAGGCGATGCTCGCGCGGCAGGTCGACGATGCGCGCCAGGGCGAACTGCAAGGCACGCTGGCGAGCGTGGCGAGCCTGATCGGCGTCGCGGGGCCGCTGGTCGTCACCGCGACCTACGCGGCGACGCGTGCGACCTGGCCGGGGCTCGTGTGGGCCGCGGCCGCGCTGCTGTACCTGCTCGTGCCGCCGTTGCTGGCCGGCGCGCGCCCGGCGAACGCGCCGCGAGCGTCCGCATAAGCGTCGGCGTGCGCCGTCGCGCTGAGCCCGCGACCGTCCGAAAAAAAACCGCCCGGATCGCTCCGGGCGGCTTTTCCTGCTGCATCTGCTTGCCCTGCGTCAGACCACGACCGTCTGCGCCTCGCCTTCGCGGGTCGCACGCACGGTGCCGATCTTCCACACCTGTTCGCCTGCAGCGGTCAGGTCGGCGATCGCTGCGTCGGCATCGACCGCCGACACGATCACGGCCATGCCGATCCCGCAGTTGAACACGCGGTGCATTTCCGCGTCGGCGACGCCGCCGTGCTCCTGCAGCCACTTGAACAGCGGCGGCAGCGGCCATGCTTTCTGGTCGAGCTCGGCAGTGAGGCCTTCGCGCAGCACGCGCGGGATGTTCTCGACGAGGCCGCCGCCCGTAATGTGCGCCATGCCCTTCACCGACAGCTTCTGCATCAGCGCGAGCAGCGGCTTCACGTAGATGCGCGTCGGCGCCATCAGCGCGTCGGCCAGCGAGCGGCCATGGAAATCGGCGGACAGATCCGGGTTCGCGCGCTCGATGATCTTGCGCACGAGCGAGAAGCCGTTCGAGTGGATGCCGCTCGACGCGAGGCCCAGCACCACGTCGCCTTCGGCGATCGTGCTGCCGTCGATGATCTTGCTCTTCTCGACCGCGCCGACCGCGAAGCCGGCCAGATCGTATTCGCCGTCCGGGTACATGCCCGGCATTTCGGCCGTTTCACCGCCGATCAGCGCGCAGCCCGACAGTTCGCAGCCCTGCGCGATGCCCTTGACGACCGTTGCGGCCGTGTCGACGTCGAGCTTGCCGCACGCGAAGTAGTCGAGGAAAAACAGCGGCTCGGCGCCCTGCACGAGGATGTCGTTGACGCTCATCGCGACCAGATCCTGGCCGACGGTGTCGTGTTTGTTCAGATGAAACGCGAGCTTGAGCTTGGTGCCGACGCCGTCGGTGCCCGACACGAGCACGGGCTCCTTGTACTTCTTCGGCACTTCGAACAGCGCGCCGAACCCGCCGATGCCGCCGAGCACGCCGTCGCGCAGGGTTTTCTTCGCAAAAGGCTTGATCTTGTCGATGAGCGCGTCGCCTGCGTCGATGTCGACACCTGCGTCGCGATAGGACAGACCCTGAGCGTCGGGAGCGGATTTCGGAGGATTCATGGGGGAATGCGAGAAGGTCGGTAAAATGCGATTTTACCCGAAGCCGGCCCGTTGGCCGGAATTCCCAGCACCGAATCGTCAGGGATTGCATCTTGGTCAACACGTCCCCGTTTTCATCGCCGGGCGAAGCGCGCCGAAACCCGCGCCGCGCCGCCGTGCGTACGGTCGCGCGTGAAGCCAGCCGAGGCGCCTTCCCCCGCGCGTGCCCGGCGTACGGCACGCGTTTTTTCAACCGATCCGCATTGTGACTGCTGTGTCCCGTCAACTGACGCTCGATCTCGGCACGCCGCCGCCCGCCACGTTCGACAACTTCATCATGAGCGACGAGAACGACGAGCTCGTCACGCGCCTGCAGAAGCTCGATCTCGCGCTCGCGGCCGGCCCCGTGCCGGACCGGTCGTTCTACATCTGGGGCGAGCCGGGCAGCGGCCGCACCCACCTGCTGCAGGCGCTCGTGAGCGACGCGTCGTACGGCTATGCGCGCTACCTGACGCCGCAGAGCCCGCTCGGCGCGTTCACGTTCGACCCGCGCATCGGCATCTATGCGATCGACGACTGCGACCGGATGAGCGACACGCAGCAGGTCGCGCTGTTCAACCTGTTCAACGAAGTGCGCGCGCACCCGTCGAGCGCGTTCGTCGCGGCGGGCCCGGCGGCGCCGCTCGCGCTCGACGTGCGCGAGGATCTGCGCACGCGCCTCGGCTGGGGGCTCGTGTTCCACCTGTCACCGCCGTCCGACGCCGGCAAGATCGCCGTGCTCAAGCTCGCGGCGAAGGAGCGCGGGATCGCGCTCACCGACGACATCGCCGCGTACCTGCTGACCCATTTCCGCCGCGACATGCCGAGCCTGATGGCGCTGCTCGACGCGCTCGACCGCTTCTCGCTCGAGCAAAAGCGAGCGGTCACGCTGCCGCTGCTGCGCCGGATGCTCGCGCGTCCCGGCGACGACATCACACCACCGGGCACGGGCCCGAACCGCTTCGAGTAAAATGCGCTTCCATGACTAATCTGGCACTCTTTGACCTCGATCACACGCTGATCCCGACCGATAGCGACCACGAATGGGGTCGCTTCATGGTGAAGCTCGGCATCGTCGACGCGGAAAGCTTCTCGCGTCAGAACGACCAGTTCTTCGCCGACTACAAGGCCGGCCAGCTCGACATCCACGCGTACCTGTGCGCGATGCTCACGCCGCTCGCGAAGTATTCGCGCGCGCAGCTGGCCGAATGGCACGAGCAGTACATGCACGAGGTGATCCGGCCGGCGATGACGCCCGCCGCGCTCGAACTGGTACGCAAGCACCTCGATGCGGGCGACCTGTGCTGCGTCGTGACGGCGACCAACGAATTCATCACGCGCCCGATCGCGACCGCGTTCGGCGTCGACACGCTGATCGCGTGCGAGGTCGAAACGACCGACGGGCACCCCGATTCGCCGTACACGGGCCGGCCGACCGGCACGCCGAGCTATCGCGAAGGCAAGATCGTGCGCACCGAAGCGTGGCTCGCGTCGCTCGGCAAGCATTGGGACGACTTCGAACACAGCTATTTCTACAGCGACTCGCACAACGACATCCCGCTGCTCGAGAAAGTCACCGACCCGATCGCGACCAACCCTGACGACACGCTGCGCGCGCATGCAAGCAACCGCGGCTGGCGTATCCTCGATCTCTTCTGAACGTCGTGATCAAAAAATTCATTCGCAAGCTCCTCGGCCAGGACGAAACCGAGCAAACGCATCCCGCAGCGGCCCCGGCCGACGAAGCGGCCCCTGCTGCCCCGCGCGCCCCGAAGGGCGCCCGCGGCGGCGGCGCGAAGAAACCGCGCAGCAACCATGAGCCGACCGTCGTGCCGGCCAGCGTGCACGGCATCAACCCGGCGCTGATCTCGAAGAACGCGGTGCGCGTGACCGACACGCTGCAGCAGGCGGGTTTCCGCGCGTTCATCGTCGGCGGCGCCGTGCGCGACCTGCTGCTCGGCATCGCGCCGAAGGATTTCGACGTCGCGACCGACGCGACGCCGACCGAGGTGCAGCGCCTGTTCCGCCGCGCGCGCCTGATCGGCCGCCGCTTCCAGATCGTCCACGTGCAGTTCGGCCAGGACCTGATCGAAGTGTCGACGTTCCGCGCGCTGGTCGACGCGCCGCCCGAGGCGGCCGCGGCCACGGCCGAGCCGCCGCGGCGCCTGAAGCGCGACGAACTCGATCGCCGCACGCATGCGGTCGACGCCAGCGGCCGCGTGCTGCGCGACAACGTGTGGGGCGAGCAGCACGAGGACGCCGCGCGCCGCGACTTCACGATCAACGCGATGTACTACGACCCGTCGACGCAGACGGTGCTCGACTACCACGACGGGATGGCCGACGTACGCGCCCGCCTGTTGCGGATGATCGGCGATCCGGCCACGCGCTTTCGCGAGGATCCGGTGCGGATGCTGCGCGTCGTGCGCTTCGCGGCGAAGCTCGGCTTCGAGATCGAGCCGCATACGCGCGAGCCGATCCACGCGCTCGCCGACCTGATCAACAACGTGCCCGCCGCACGCCTGTTCGACGAAATGCTGAAGCTGCTACTGTCGGGCCACGCGCTCGCGTGCCTGCAGCGGCTGCGCAAGGAAGGCCTGCATCACGGGCTGCTGCCGCTGCTCGACGTCGTGCTCGAACAGCCGCAGGGCGAGAAGTTCATCACGCTCGCACTGAACAACACCGACGCGCGCGTGCGCGCCGGCAAGCCGGTGTCGCCGGGCTTCCTGTTCGCGACGCTGCTGTGGCACGACATGCGCCAGCGCTTCGAGCAATACACGGCCGCGGGCGAAATCCCGGTGCCGGCGCTCCATCGCGCGATGGACGACGTGCTCGACATGCAGACCGAGAAACTCGCGATCCACAAGCGTTATTCGGCCGACATGCGCGAGATCTGGGGCCTGCAGCTGCGCCTCGAGAAGCGCTCGGGCCGCAGCGCGATGCGGCTGCTGGAACACCAAAGGTTTAGAGCGGGGTATGATTTCCTCCTGTTACGCTGCGAATCCGGCGAGCTCGATGCGGAAGTCGGACAGTGGTGGACGGATTTCATCGAAGGCGACGCGGCCGCTCGCGAGGCATTGCTCACGCAGGGCGGCTCGAAGGAAAAATCGCCCCGCAAGCGGCGCCGCCGCGGCGGTGCGCGAAACCGCCAGCAGGGTGAAGGTGCCGCCGAGCAGGCGCCGGACACCGCAGGCGGTACCGCGAGCGGTTCCGACGACTGACGCGCGCGCCGGCGAACGACGTAGGAAGTGATGCCATGACGGTTGCATATATCGGACTGGGGGCGAATCTCGGCGATGCGCGCCAGACCCTGAAGGACGCGGTGGTGTGCCTCGCGCAGCAGCGCACCATCTCGATCCTCGGCAAGTCGAGCCTGTATCGCACGGCGCCTTTCGAAGCGGGCGGCGACGACTACTACAACTGCGTCGTCAAGCTCGACACGACGCTGTCGGCCCGCGAGCTGCTCGCGCTCTGCCAGAAGATCGAACATCACTTCGGCCGCGAGCGCCCGTATCGCAATGCACCGCGCACGCTCGACCTCGACATCCTGCTGTTCGGCGCCGATTCGATCGACGAACCCGACCTGATCGTCCCGCACCCGCGCCTCACCGACCGCGCATTCGCGCTCGTGCCGCTCGTCGAGATCGAGCCGGCGCTCGACATCCCCGCGCGCGGCCGTGCCGACGCCTTTCTCGCCGCCGTCGCGGATCAGCGCGTCGAAAAGGTGCAAACCTGCCAGTGCCTGATGCAGAAGGCGCTCGCTGCCGGCGAAGACGCCGACAAGACCCGCTGCCGATGAACTCGACTCCGCTGACCGTCACCGCGCCCGACCTGCGCGCCCCGCACCGCTATCTCGTGATCGAAGGGCCAATCGGCGTCGGCAAGACGTCGCTCGCGCGCCTGCTCGGCGAGCGCTGGTCGATGCAGACGCTGCTCGAGCGCCCGCAGGACAATCCATTCCTCGAACGCTTCTACCGCGACACCGCGCGCTACGCGCTGCCGGTCCAGCTGTCGTTCGCGCTGCAGCGCGCGCAGCAGGCGCGCGAGCTGATCGGCGCGCTCGACACCGGCCGCCCCGTCATCGCCGATTTCATGCCGCAGAAGAACGACATCTTCGCAAGGCTGAACCTGCCGGAAGACGAGTGGCAGCTGTATCGCTCGATCGCCACGCACGTCGACGTGCCGCAGGCGCCGTCGCCCGATCTCGTCGTCTATCTGCAGGCCAGCCCCGAAGTGCTGTTCTCGCGCATCCAGAAGCGCGGGCTGCCGATGGAACTGCAGATCAGCGACGCGTACCTGCGCTCGCTCGTCGACGCGTACAACGAATTCTTCTACCACTATGACCGCACGCCGGTGCTGACGGTCGCAGCCGAACACCTGAACCCGCTGGATTCCCCCGACGATCTCGCCCTGCTGGTCGAGCGCATCGAGACGATGCGCGGCCGCAAGGAATTCTTCGTCAAGGGCGAGACGACGCGCTGACGCGTCCCGCCTGTCGTTCTACCCCCATCGACCCGGATTTCCCATGACCTATCTCCAGGAATCGAGCCGGCCTGCCGTGACGGTACCCAAACTGCAGGCAATGCGCGACGCCGGCGAGAAGATCGCGATGCTCACCTGCTACGACGCGAGCTTTTCCGCGCTGCTCGATCGCGCCGGCACCGACGTGCTGCTGATCGGCGATTCGCTCGGCAACGTGCTGCAGGGCCACACGACCACGCTGCCCGTGTCGATCGACGACATCGCGTACCACACCGCCTGTGTCGCACGGGCGCAGCCGCGCGCGCTCGTCGTCGCCGATCTGCCGTTCGGCACGTACGGCACGCCGGTCGACGCGTTCGCGAACGCGGTCAAGCTGATGCGCGCGGGCGCGCAGATGGTCAAGCTCGAAGGCGGCGAATGGCTCGCCGACACGATCCGTTTCCTCGTCGAACGCTCGGTGCCCGTCTGTGCGCACCTCGGCCTCACGCCGCAGTCGGTGCATGCGTTCGGCGGCTTCAAGGTTCAGGGCAAGACCGAAGCCGGCGCCGCGCAACTGCTGCGCGATGCGCGCGCGATCGAGGATGCCGGCGCGCAGCTCGTCGTGCTCGAAGCCGTGCCGACGCTCGTCGCGGCCGAGGTCACGCACATGCTGAAGATCCCGACGATCGGCATCGGCGCCGGCGTCGACTGCTCGGGGCAGGTGCTCGTGCTGCACGACATGCTCGGCGTGTTCCCCGGCAAGCGGCCGCGTTTCGTGAAGGATTTCATGCAGGGGCAGCCGAACATCCAGGCGGCCGTCGAAGCCTACGTGAGCGCGGTGAAGGATCGGTCGTTCCCCGGCCCCGAACACTCGTTCTGACGTGGAAGACCGGATGTAAAAAAGCGCGGCGCCCTTTGCAGGGCGCCGCGCTTTTTCGTTTGTGCGCCGCGTGGATGAACGAGGCACCGGAGCAAGCATACGGCGCCCGCTCCGTCACCTCGTCACTTCAGCACCGCGTCGAGCGCACCGCGCAGTGCATTGGTCAGCAACAGCCCCTGCGCGCGTGCGAGATCGTCGCGCGTCACGACGCGCTCCACCGCTCCGAATGCGCGATCGTCGAGCAGCACCCCGCGCATCACGCCCGGCAGCACGCCGGACGCCAGCGGCGGCGTCACCCACTGGCCGTCGAGCTTCACGAACAAGTTCGAGCGGCCGCCTTCCGTCACCTCGCCGCGCTCGTTGACGAACAGCATGTCGAACCCGCCGAGCGCCTCCGCCGCCTGCCACGCGCGGTCGTATTCGGCCCGGCGCGTGGTCTTGTGCAGCAGCAGTGCATCGCTCGCGCGGGTCGGCGCGAAGCCGTGCGCCGACGCAAGCAGCACACCGACCGGCCCCGCCGGCAGCGGCTTGAGCGGCGCCGCGACGATCTCGATCGTGCCGTCTTTCGCCAGCGTGAGCTTCATCCGGTACGCGCCGTCGCCGTCGAGCGCCGCGCAGCGTGCATCGATCTCGCGACGCAATGCGTCGGCGTCGAAGCGAAAGCCGAATACATCGGCGCTGCGCTGCAGCCGCGCGAGATGACGACTGAGATGGCGGATGCCGTCCGCCCGCGTGGCGGCCGTCGTTTCGAACAACTGGAAGCCGGGGTCGGCGTCCGTCAGGAATCGCGCTTTCAATTCGCACTCCGCATATTCGTCGGCCGCGACGCTGTCGAGCACGATGCCCGCTCCGACGCCCATCGTGCCGCGCCGCCGGCCGACGGTGGCGGTGCCCGTGCCGTCCGTGTCGTTGCTGTCGACGTCGACCGCATCGAGCGTCAGCGTCCGGATCGCGACCGACAGGCAGAAATCACCGCAACCGGCCACGCCGCCGGACGCTGCAGCGCCTGCCTGCCCGGCCTCGTCCTTCGGCGCATCGAGCCAGCCGATCGCACCCGTATAGAGCCCGCGCGGCGTCGACTCGATCGCGTCGATCAATTCCATCGTCTTGTACTTCGGCGCACCGGTGATCGATCCGCACGGAAACAGCGCGCGCAGCATCTGCGCGAACGTCGTGCCGTCGCGCCAGCCGGCTTCGACCGTCGACGTCATCTGCCACACCGACGCATACGGCTCGACGGAGAACAGCGCCGGCACCTTGACGGTGCCCGTGCGCGCGATCCGCGACACGTCGTTGCGCAGCAGGTCGACGATCATCACGTTCTCCGCGCGATTCTTCGGATCGCTCGCGAGGAACGCAGCGGCCGCCGCGTCTTCACCCGGGTCGGCCGAACGCGGCGCGGTGCCCTTCATCGGCCGCGCGCGCAGCACGTCGCCCTGCTTCTCGACGAACAGCTCGGGCGAGCACGATACGACCCACGCGCCGCCGGGCTGCGCGATCAGCGCACCGTACCGCACCGGCTGCCGCTCGCGCAGCCGCCGGTACAGCGCGAGCGGCGTGCCGAACACGTCGAAATTCAGCCGGTACGTGTAGTTGACCTGATACGAATCGCCCGCGCGCAGCGCGTCGTGCACCGCGCCGATCGCCGCGTCGAACGCATCGCGCGACACGCTCTTCGCGACATGCGCGACACCCGCGATCGACGGCGTGCCGCCGCCGTCCTGCTGCGCGAGCCACGCGTCGACTTCGTCGCGCGACAGCCGCTCGCAGCGCGCATACAGCAAAAAGCGCAGCGGGGCATGGCCCGGCTGCGCCCGTTGCAGGTTGCGTCCGAATGCGTAATCGCCGACGACGACCGCATGCAGCCCGTCGCGCAGATCCTGCGCGAGCGCCGCATCGATGGCGTCGAGCTGCGCCGGGTCCGTGCACACGCGTTCGCGCACGAAGCCCGAATACAAACGACTCGACCGCGCGGACGCGGTCGAGTCGCAATCGTCCAAGAGCGCGAACGACGCGCTCTCGTTGCCTTCTGTCATGCCGTTACTCGAAGAAGCTCTTCACACGGTCGAACCAGCTCTTGCTCTGCGGGCTGTGACGCGCACCGCCTTCGGCCAGCGACTTCTCGAACTGCTTGAGCAGGTCGCGCTGCTGGTCGGTCAGCTTCACGGGCGTCTCGACCTGCACGTGCACGTACAGATCGCCCGCGATGCTCGAGCGCAGCCCCTTGATGCCCTTGCCGCGCAGACGGAACGTCTTGCCCGACTGCGTGCCTTCCGGCACCGGGAACGACGCACGGCCGGCCAGCGTCGGCACCTCGATCTCGCCGCCGAGTGCGGCGGTCGTGAACGGGATCGGCATCTGGCAGTGGAGATCGTCGCCGTCGCGCTCGAACACCGAGTGCGGCTTGATGTGGATCTCGACGTACAGGTCGCCCGGCGGCCCGCCGTTGATGCCCGGCTCGCCGTTGCCGGCCGAGCGAATGCGCATCCCGTCGTCGATCCCGGCCGGGATCTTCACTTCGAGCGTCTTGGTTTCCTTCACCTTGCCCGACCCGTGGCAATGCGCGCACGGCTCGGGGATATAGGTGCCCGTGCCGTGACACTTCGGGCAGGTCTGCTGGATGCTGAAGAAGCCCTGCGACATGCGCACCGTGCCCTGGCCATGACAGGTCGGGCAGGTTTCCGGCTTCGTGCCGGGCTTCGCGCCCGACCCGTGGCAGACTTCGCACGACACCCAGCTCGGAACGCGGATCTGCGTGTCGTAGCCGTGCGCGGCCTGCTCGAGCGTGATTTCCATGCTGTAGCGCAGGTCGGCGCCGCGGTACACCTGCGGGCCGCCGCGGCCGCCGCGCGCGGCGCCGCCCGCGGCCTGGCCGAAGATGTCGCCGAAAATGTCGCCGAATGCATCCGCGAAGCCGCCGAAACCCTGTGCGCCCGCACCGCCCATGTTCGGATCGACGCCCGCGTGGCCGTACTGGTCGTACGCGGCCCGCTTCTGACCATCCGAGAGCATTTCATAGGCTTCCTTCACCTCCTTGAAATGCTCTTCCGCATCCTTGCTGTCCGGATTGCGGTCAGGGTGATACTTCATCGCAAGCTTGCGATATGCCTTCTTGATTTCGTCGTCGCTCGCATTCTTCGCGACGCCCAGAACCTCGTAGTAATCCCGTTTCGCCATATCGATTCACTGTGCCGCCACGCATCGCGCACGCGGCGGCTCCTTTCGCCCGCAGTAAAGTCTCTCGACTCGTCTGGCGCTGCACCGTCCGCGGACGGCTCGCGCAGCACCCGCCAAAAAACAAATGTGCCCGGAGGGCCGCAAGGCCCGCCAGGCGTGGAGTCGATCCGGCCATCCGGAAGGAAAGACAGACCGCTTGTCAGCCGCGCCGCGCGCGTTTTCGCGCGCGGCGTACGGTGTCGTTGCAACCCGGCTTAGTCCTTCTTCACTTCCTTGAACTCGGCGTCGACGACGTCGTCGGCAGCCTGTTGCGCACCGCCCGCGTGGGCCGCGCCTTCCGCTGCACCGGCCGCGCCGGCAGCACCCGCCTGCTGGGCCTGCATGTCGGCGTACATCTTCTCGCCGAGCTTCTGCGAGACCTTGCCGAGCTCCTCGACCTTCGCGTCGATCGCCGCCTTGTCGGCCGACGTGTCCTTCAGCACTTCTTCAAGCGACTTCAGCGACGCTTCGATGGCTTCCTTCTCGCCCGCGTCCAGCTTGTCGCCGTACTCGGTCAGCGCCTTCTTCGTGCTGTGCACCAGCGCGTCGCCCTGGTTGCGCGAATCGGCCAGCTCGCGCAGCTTGTGGTCTTCCGCTGCGTTCGCTTCCGCGTCCTTGATCATCTGGTCGATTTCAGCCTCGGACAGGCCCGAGTTCGCCTTGATCGTGATCTTGTTTTCCTTGCCGGTCGCCTTGTCCTTCGCGCCGACGTGCAGGATGCCGTTCGCGTCGATGTCGAAGGTCACTTCGATCTGCGGCACGCCGCGCGGTGCCGGCGGGATGCCTTCGAGGTTGAACTCGCCGAGCAGCTTGTTGCCCGCTGCCATTTCGCGTTCGCCCTGGAACACCTTGATCGTCACGGCGCCCTGGTTGTCGTCCGCCGTCGAGTACACCTGGGCGTGCTTCGTCGGGATCGTCGTGTTCTTGTTGATCATCTTCGTCATCACGCCGCCGAGCGTCTCGATACCGAGCGACAGCGGGGTCACGTCGAGCAGCAGCACGTCCTTGCGGTCGCCCGACAGCACCTGGCCCTGGATCGCCGCACCGACCGCGACGGCTTCGTCCGGGTTCACGTCACGGCGCGGATCCTTGCCGAAGAACTCCTTCACCTTCTCCATGACCTTCGGCATGCGCGTCTGGCCGCCGACCAGGATCACGTCGTCGATGTCCGACACCTTGACGCCTGCGTCCTTGATCGCGATGCGGCACGGTTCGATCGTGCGCTCGACGAGGTCTTCCACCAGCGCTTCCAGCTTCGCGCGGGTGATCTTCAGGTTCAAGTGCTTCGGGCCCGACGCGTCCGCCGTGATGTACGGCAGGTTGATTTCGGTCTGCTGGCCCGACGACAGCTCGATCTTCGCCTTTTCAGCGGCTTCCTTCAGGCGCTGCAGCGCGAGCACGTCCTTCGACAGGTCGACGCCCTGCTCCTTCTTGAACTCGCCGATGATGTAATCGATGATGCGCTGGTCGAAGTCTTCGCCGCCGAGGAACGTGTCGCCGTTGGTCGACAGCACTTCGAACTGCATTTCGCCGTCGACGTCCGCGATCTCGATGATCGACACGTCGAACGTGCCGCCGCCGAGGTCATACACGGCGATCTTGCGGTCGCCCTTCTCGACCTTGTCGAGGCCGAACGCGAGCGCGGCTGCGGTCGGCTCGTTGATGATCCGCTTGACTTCGAGGCCCGCGATGCGGCCGGCGTCCTTGGTCGCCTGGCGCTGGCTGTCGTTGAAGTACGCCGGCACCGTGATCACGGCTTCCGTGACCGGCTCGCCGAGGTAGTCTTCGGCCGTCTTCTTCATCTTGCGCAGCACTTCAGCCGACACCTGCGGCGGCGCGAGCTTTTCGCCGTGCGCTTCGACCCATGCATCGCCGTTGTCGGCCTTGATGATCGAGTACGGCATCAGGCCGATGTCCTTCTGGACTTCCTTCTCTTCGAAACGGCGGCCGATCAGGCGCTTCACGGCGAACAGCGTGTTCTTCGGGTTGGTCACCGACTGGCGCTTGGCCGGCGCGCCGACGAGCACTTCGTTGTCGTCCATGTACGCGATGATCGACGGCGTGGTGCGCGTGCCTTCCGAGTTCTCGATGACCTTGACCTGGTTGCCTTCCATGATGGCGACGCACGAGTTCGTGGTGCCGAGGTCAATACCGATGATCTTTCCCATTTTTTCCTAATCTCCAGAAATGCTTGTTTGCTGCACGAAACGCCGCGTTTTTGGGCGGTTTCGCACGCCAGAATTCAACTCTGTTCCCGAAATGCGTCCGCCCGATCCGTTTTCAAGACCCGACGAGCGATGCGGATATTAAATTTTTTCAATCGCCGCCGGCTAGCGGATCGTGCGGGCCGCCGGTGCGTTCGCCGGCCGGTGCGGCGGCCGCCGCGGCGATCTTCCCGCGCGCCGCCGCGACGGCCGCCTGGAACTGCGCGAGGCCGTGCCAGCCGGTCGCGCGCCCCAGCCGCTTGCCGCGGTGGAAGAAGAACCACGTCGGCACGCCGTGCAGCCCGAAGCGGCGCCCCAGTTCATGGTGTTCGTACACGTTGCAATGGAACCACCTCAGGCCCAGCGCGCGGATGGCATCGGGCTGGGCGAGCATCGCCTTTTTCGCGATCTCGCAGTTGAAGCAGTCGACGCCCCAGAAGAACACCACGGCCAGCGCATCGCCCGCGCCGTCGATGGCCGCGTCGAACGTGCCGGCGTCGAGCGCCTGCATGTCGAACGCGTCGAACGCGGCCGGATCGACGCCGGCGGGCACCATGTCGGCCGCCTTACTTCGGCTGGGCGACGGTGACGAGCGCCGGGCGCAGCACGCGGTCGGCGATCGTATAGCCCTTTTGCAGCACCGAGACGACGGTGTTCGGCTCCTGCTCGGCCGGCACCATCGAAATGGCCTGGTGCTGGTGCGGATCGAACTTCTCGCCGATCGGGTTGATCGCGACGACGCGGCCCTTCTCGAGCGCGCTCGTCAGCTGGCGCAGCGTCAGCTCGACGCCTTCGCGCACCTTCGCGATATCGCCGGAGGTATCGTTGACGGCCGCTTCCAGGCTGTCCAGCACGGGCAGCAGGTGCTCCGCGAAGCTTTCGATCGCGAACTTGTGCGCCTTCGACACGTCGTCCTGCGCGCGGCGGCGCACGTTCTCGGTCTCGGCCTTCGCCCGCAAGAAGCTTTCCTGGAGCTCGGCGACCTTGGCTTGAGCCTCCGCGAGCGCCGCGTCGGCAGCTTCGGCAGCGGGTGCGGCGCCTTGCGCCGCCTGCTTCTCGCTGCCGACGTCTTCGGCCGATGGGGTAGTCGGGTTCTCTTGCGTGTTTTCCATGTCGCTGAAAGTCGATTAGAGGTTGAAGCCAAATCGGCAACCATCGGACGTATACCCGACGGCACCGCACATTACTGGTGCAAATAAGGGCGAAAACTGCAATTTCAAGAGGGTCTTTCGCCGGCATTCGCCAATGCCGTGAAACAACCGCGCACTTTCCGGTGCAGGCGTCGCATAGTCCGCCGGATCGGGCGAAACGGCCTGTAACAACGCTTACCGGGCAAGTACTAGCTCCGCACAGGCCGGCTGCACTACACTCCATTCAAGCGTCGGAAAGCGTGTTTACCCTGAGCTGACCGTCGCCTGACATCCACCTGGCGCCGTTTTCACCCTTGTTATCGAGGGGAGTACCGTGAAACTGACCTTTGCGATATCGGTGGTCGCGCTGGTACTCATTGCCGGCACCACCACCATCTGCCTGTCCGGAGCCGTCACCGACCGCACGACCGAATACGGAAGCGCGCGGGCGACGTTCGACCAGATGTTCAGCTCCCACCAGAAAATCTGTCGATGATGCGCCGGTCGCGCTTCGTCGGCCGGCCGTGCAGTTCGGCCGCCGGCTCGCGATACGTGCGGCGACGCTCCAGTTCGGCGAGCCGCGCGGCCCGCCCCGCTTCCGTTTCAGCGTAGAGCGTCTGCGCGACGCTCGCGGGCCCGCGCACGTCGCACACGCCCAGCACGGCAATGTGCCAGACGATGCCGTCGATCGCAATCTCCACCTCGTCGCCGACCCGCACGTCCTTCGACGGCTTGACCGCCGCGCCGCCGATCTTCACGTGCCCCTTGTCGACCGCATCGGTCGCGAGCGAGCGCGTCTTGAAGAACCGGGCCGCCCACAGCCATTTGTCGATGCGCAGCTTCGCGCCCGGCTCCGTGGAAATCTTGTAGTTCATGTCAGTCTCCGCCGGGCCGCCCTGCAAAGGCCGGCCGCGCCTTCGGGCGGCAGCGAGTGCAGTGGACGCGGCAGTCGTTTCATCTCAGTTGACCGGTTCGGGCTGCGCAGCCTTGACGGGCCAGCCCTGCAGATTCTCCGCGACGATCTCGCCGAGCGCGCCGATCCACGCGGACGCGCCGTTCAGGCACGGAATCCGGTGAAAAGTCTTGCCGCCGCCGGCGAGGAACTCGTCGCGCACCTCCATGCCGATTTCCTCGATCGTCTCCAGGCAATCGGCCGTGAAGCCGGGACAGAACACGTCGGCGCGCCGCACGCCGGCCTCGCCGAATTCGCGCAGCGTCGGCGCGGTGTACGGCTGAAGCCATTCGGCCTTGCCGAAGCGTGACTGGAACGTGACGCGGCATTCGGTGGTCGACAGCCCGAGCGCGGCCATCAGCAACGCGCCCGTCTGCTGACACTGGTCGTGATACGGGTCGCCGAGATCGAGCGTGCGCTTGGGCACGCCATGGAAACTCAGCACCAGCTTGTCGCCGGCCGCGAAATCGGGCCGGCCGTGCTGCGCCCAGTACTGGCGCACCTGCTCGGCCAGCGCATGGATATAGGCCGGATGGTCGGCGTAGTGCCGCACCGTGCGCACTTCCGGCTGATTGCGCATGCGCGCCAGCGCGTCGAACGCGGCATCGAAGGCGGTGGCCGTGGTCGACGCCGAGTATTGCGGATACATCGGCATCAGCAGCACGCGCTCGACGCCGGCACGCTTGAACTGCGCGAGCGCATGCGAAATGTTCGGGCTGCCGTAGCGCATCGCGTAGTCCACCATCACGTGATAGCCGTTCGACGTGAGCAGATGGCGCACGCTGTCGGTCTGGCGCTCGGTGTACACGCGCAGCGGCGAACCCTCGGGCATCCAGACGGCCGCGTATTTCTTCGCGGACGCGCGGCCGCGCAGCGGCAGGATCAGCGTGCGCAGCAGCACCTGCCAGACGGCCTGCGGGATTTCGACGACCCGCGGGTCCGACAGGAATTCGGCCAGGTAGCGCCGTACGGCGCGCGGCGTGGGCGCGTCGGGTGTGCCGAGATTGATCAGCAGCACACCGATGCGATGGGCGGCCGCGACGCTCGAAGGCGGCTCAAGATCGAAACGCATGGGCAAGAACGTGCTCGAGGCACGGGACCGGACGGTCCTCGATTATAGCGGGCCGCCCCGTGCCGTTCGGCCGACTGTCGCCGCGAGCGGCGGCGCGGCACGATAGCGGGGCGGGATCGGGCAGGCGATTGTCCGCCACCGCCGGCGGGTCACCGGTTATTGCTGGCTCAGCGTGAGCGACAGCAGGCGCGCGGTGATGTCGACGATCGGGATCACGCGGTTGTACGCCATCCGGGTCGGGCCGATCACGCCGAGCGTGCCGACGATCTGCCCGTTCACCTCGTACGGCGCGGTGACGACGCTCATTTCCTCGATCGGCACGAGCGTCGATTCGCCGCCGATGAAGATCTGCACGCCCTGGGCGTGGCTCGACACGTCGAGCAGTTGCAGGAGGCCCGTCTTTTGGTCGAATACGTCGAACAGCTTGCGCAGCCGCGCCATGTCGGAAGAAAGATCCGCCACTTCGAGCAGGTTGCGCTCGCCGGAAATCAGCACGGTGTCCTCGGTGTCGGGCACCTCGGTGCTGGCCGTCACGGCCGCGTGCATCAGCGTCGTCATGTCGCCGCGCAACTGGTCGATCTCGTCGCGCAGGCGGCGGCGCACCTCGTCGAACGACAGGCCGGCGAAATGCGCATTGATGTAGTTGGACGCCTCGGTCAGCTGCGACGGCGAATAGTCGCGCGGCGTCGCGAGCATGCGGTTCTGCACGTCGCCCTCGGGCGTGACGATGATCAGCAGGATGCGCTTGTCGGACAGGCGCATGAACTCGATCTGCTTGAACACGTGGCTGCGGCGCGGCGTCAGCACGACGCCCGCGAACTGCGACAGGTTCGACAGCACGCTCGCGGCGGCCGCGACCACCCGCTGCTGCGGCTCGCCGGCCTGCAGCGTGTTCTGCACCTGGCGCGCGACGGCCTCGGCGTCGATCGGCGCCTCGACCGTCAGCATCGTATCGACGAACAGCCGGTACCCGCGCGGCGTCGGCACGCGGCCGGCCGACGTGTGCGGGCTCGACACGAGGCCGAGCTCCTCCAGGTCGGACATCACGTTGCGGATCGTCGCCGGGCTCAGCTCGAGCCCGGAGTAACGGGACAACGTGCGCGAGCCGACCGGCTGACCGTCGGCGATATACCGTTCGATCAGGGTTTTCAGGAGGGTTCGTGCGCGAGGATCTAGCATGGTGGAAAATTTTAGCGCAACCGCGCGACTGCGGCGAGTACCGTCGGCCACCGTTGCGCGGGGCGGCCCGATCCGGCCCCGTCGGCGCACAGCCGGTTCTTTTCGTCAACGAGCTATGGTGTAATGCCGGCATGAAAACCGGTAATCAGTTCAAGACTGTCGCGCTCGTCGGCCGGAGCAACACGCCCGGCATCGCCGAACCGCTCGCCACGCTGGCGGACAGCATCGCCACGCTCGGCTTCGAGGTCGTCTTCGAAGGCGATACCGCGCGGGAAATCGGCATCGCCGGCTATCCGGCGCTCACCCCGGCCGAAATCGGGGCACGAGCGGACGTGGCGATCGTGCTCGGCGGCGACGGCACGATGCTCGGCATCGGCCGCCAGCTCGCGCCGTACCGGACCCCGCTGATCGGCATCAACCACGGGCGGCTCGGCTTCATCACCGACATCGCGGCGTCCGACATGCAGGCGCTCGTGCCGGTGATGCTGGCCGGCAAGTTCGAGCGCGAGGAGCGCTCGCTGCTCGAGGCGCGGATCGTGCGCGACGGCGAACCGATCTACCACGCGCTCGCGTTCAACGACGTCGTCGTGAACCGCAGCGGCTTCTCCGGGATGGTCGAGCTGCGCGCGTCGGTCGACGGCCGCTACATGTACAACCAGCGCTCGGACGGCCTGATCGTCGCGACGCCCACCGGCTCGACCGCGTACGCGCTGTCGTCGGCCGGCCCGATCCTCCATCCGCAGCTGGCGGGCGTCGTGCTCGTGCCGATCGCGCCGCACGCGCTGTCGAACCGGCCGATCGTGCTGCCCGACGATTCGAAGATCGCGATCCAGATCGTCGGCGGCCGCGACGTCAACGTGAACTTCGACATGCAGTCGTTCACGTCGCTCGAACTGAACGATACGATCGAGGTGCGCCGCTCGAAGCACACGGTGCCGTTCCTGCACCCGATCGGCTACAGCTACTACACGACGCTGCGCAAGAAGCTGCACTGGAACGAACACGCATCGAACGAAGACGACAAGGCGTCCTGACGCCGCCGCCCCCGACACCATGCTCCGCCACCTCTCGATCCGCGACTTCGTCATCGTCGCCGCGCTCGATCTCGAATTCGACAGCGGCTTTTCCGTCTTTTCCGGCGAAACCGGCGCCGGCAAATCGATCCTGATCGACGCCCTGGCCCTCGCGCTCGGCGAACGCGCCGACGCAAGCGTCGTGCGCACCGGCTGCGGTCGCGCCGACATCACGGCCGAATTCACGCCGCACGACCGCGTCGCGCGCTGGCTCGACGAACACGCGTTCGACGCCGAGGACAGCGTGATGCTGCGCCGCGTGATCGACGCGAACGGCCGCTCGCGCGCATTCATCAACGGCACCAGCGCGACGCTCGCGCAACTGCGCGAACTCGGCGAAATGCTCGTCGACATCCACGGCCAGCACGCGCACCAGTTGCTGATGCGGCCCGACGCGCAGCGCGAGCTGTTCGACACGCATGCGGGGCTCGTCGCCGATGCCGCGAACGTCGCGCGCGCGTGGCGCGTATGGCGCGACGCGACGCAGGCGATCGACGCCGCGAAGGCGCACGAGCGCGAACTGCAGCTCGAGCGCGAAAAGCTCGCGTGGCAGCTCGCCGAACTCGACAAGCTCGCGCCGCAAGCCGGCGAATGGGACGAAGTCAGCAACGAACACAAGCGCCTGTCGCATTCGGCGAACCTGATCGAAGGCGTGCGCGGCGCGCTCAACGCGCTGTCCGAGTCCGACGACGCGATGCTCGCGCAGCTCGGCGCGATCGTGTCGAAGCTGCGCAGCCTGGCCGACTACGACACCGCGCTCGGCGATGCGCTCGCGTCGCTGGAGCCGGCCGAGATCCAGTTGCAGGAAGCCGTCTACTCGCTGTCGCACTACGCGCAGCGCGTCGACCTCGACCCGGAGCGGCTCGCGCAGGTCGAAGCGCGTCTCGACGCGCTGCACTCGACCGCCCGCAAGTTCCGGCTGCCGCCCGACACGCTGCACGAAGAGCATGCGGCGCGCCGCGCGCAACTCGCCGCGCTCGACGCGGCCGCCGATCTCGGCGCGCTCGAAGCGGCGCAGGCCAAGGCGCGGGAAGCCTATCTCGCCGACGCCAAACGCCTGTCGAAAGCGCGCGCGCAGGCGGCCAAGGCGCTCGGCACGGCCGTCACGGCCGGCATGCAGGAATTGTCGATGGCGGGCGGGAGCTTCGAAGTCGCGCTCGTGCCGCTCGCCGACGGCGGCCCGCACGGGCTCGAACAGGTCGAGTTCCGCGTGGCCGGGCACCCGGGCGTGCCGCTGCGGCCGCTCGCGAAGGTCGCGTCGGGCGGCGAGCTCGCGCGGATCAGCCTCGCGCTCGCGGTGATCGCCAGCGCGGCGAGCCCGACGCCGACGCTGATCTTCGACGAAGTCGACACGGGGATCGGCGGCGGCGTCGCCGAAGTGGTCGGCCGCCTGCTGCACCAGCTCGGGCGCGACCGCCAGGTGTTGTGCGTGACGCACCTGCCGCAGGTCGCCGCGCGCGGCGACCATCATTTCCAGGTGGCGAAAGGCGCCGACGAGCGTGGCGGCACGGTGTCGTCGGTCGTCGCACTCGACAAGGCGAGCCGCGTCGAGGAAGTCGCGCGGATGCTCGGCGGGCTGGAAATCACGGCCACCACACGTAAGCACGCGAAGGAAATGCTGGCGGCCTGACGCTGGCACCGCATTGGCCGAATGCAGGAAGACCGGCGCATGCGCCGGTCTTTTTTCACGGACGGACGATCGGCTGCTCGATCGCATCCGCCTTGCGCCGCCGAATCGTCCGTGGAATTCGAACGCGCGCCTCAAACGCCCGTTTCAGCCGCCCTGAACATCAACGGCCCCGAACACGCGCTCCCACAGCGCCGTCACGGCCGCCCGCTCGTCCGCCACCACCGCCGGGTCGACGCGCGCCTTCTCCATCCCGTCGAGCCGCAGCTTGTGCTGGAGTTTCCGGTACTTGCGGTACGCCGCGCCGACGCGCTCGGCCTCGTCCTCGCCCATCAGCCCGAAACGCGCGACCTCGCGCAGCAGCGCGATGTTGCCGGTATTGCGGATCAGCTCCGCGTCGCTCGACGCATGCAGCAACACCCAGTACTGGACGATGAACTCGATGTCGACCATCCCGCCGCGATCGTGCTTCAGGTCGAACAGCTCGGTGTGGTTCGGATGGCCGGCGAACACCTTGCCGCGCATGTCGACGATCTCCTTGGCGAGCACGCCGCCATCGCGCGGCGTCGTCAGCACCTGCTGGCGGATCGCCTCGAAAGCCGCGCCGATCTGCGCGTCGCCCGCGCTGTAGCGGGCGCGCGTCAGCGCCTGGTGCTCCCACACCCACGCGGTGTTCGCCGCATCGCCCTCGCGCAACTGGTAGCGGCGGAACGCGTCGAGATCGGTGACGAGCAGCCCGGCCTCGCCGTTCGGCCGCAGCCGCAGGTCGATGTCGAACAGCGCGCCCGCGCCGGTCGCGGTCGTGAGCCACGTGATCAGGCGCCGCGTGAAGGTCGTGTAGACGTCCGCCGAGCGCTCGTCCGGGTCGTCGTACAGGAAGATCAGGTCGAGATCCGACGCGTAGCCGAGCTCCTTGCCGCCCAGCTTGCCGTACGCGATCACCGCGAACTTCGGCACGTCGCGGTGGCGCTTCGCGAGCTGCGACCAGACGACTTCGATCGTCACGTCGAGCACCGCGTCGGCCAGCTCGGACAGCCGGTCGCTCACATGCTCGACCGACAGTTGCCCGGCCAGGTCGATCAGCAGGATCCGGAACACCTCCGCGTGCTGCGCGTGGCGCAGCAGGTCCATCTGCTGCTCGGGGCCGTCCGCCGCCGCGAGCCGCGCGCGCAGCGCATCCTTGAACGCGGGCCAGTCGAACGGGCTCGCGATCGCCTCGTCGTCGAGCAATTCGTCGAGCAGCTGCGGGTGGCGGATCAGGTAGCCGCCGCCCCAGCGCGTCGCGCCGAGCACCGACAGCACACGGTCGAGCGCGGCCGGATATTCGGTCAGCAGCGCGAGATAGACGCCGCGCCGGCTCACCGTCTCGAGCAGATCGAACAGGCGCACGATCGTGTCGTCGCGGCGCGCGGCGTCGATCGTCGGCGCGGCGTCGAGCGCGCGCTGCGCGACGCTGTCGAAGCGCTGCCGGCTCTTTTCCGGCAGCCCCGTATAACGCGACGATTGCCAGATCGCGCGCAGCCGCGCGAGCACGGCGGCCGGATCGGCGAACCCGAGGCCGTCGAGGCGCGCGACCAGCGCGTCGTCCTCGCCGTCGTCGGCCAGCGCGCCGCTCCAGATCCACGCGGCCGCCGTATCGTCACCCGCCGTGCAAGGGCCGCCGCCCTTCACCTTGTCCGCGAAGATCTGGTCGAACTGCGCCTCGACGAAGTTCCGGTGTTCGTCCAGCACCGTCATCAGCGCCGCATAGTCGGCAAAACCGAGCGACGCGGCCAGCGCCGCGCGCTCGTCGGGCTCGACCGGCATCGCGTGCGTCTGCGCGTCGTTGCGGTACTGCAGCCGGTGCTCGAGCGTGCGCAGGAAATTGTAGGCGTCGGTCAGGCGCGCGCACACGTCGTCGCCGATCAGCCCGCGCGCCTGCGCATGCCGCAGCACCGCGAGCGTCGGCCGCACGCGGAATTCCGCATCCTGGCCGCCGCGGATCAGCTGGAACACCTGCGCGCTGAACTCGATCTCGCGGATCCCGCCGCGCCCGAGCTTGATGTCGTCGGCCTTGTCGGGCCGCATCGACGCGCGCCGCGCGGCTTCGTGCCGGATCTGCTGGTGCAGCGAACGGATCGCGCCGATCACGCCGAAATCGAGATAGCGACGGTAGACGAACGGCTTGACGATCGATTCCAGCTGCGCCGCCAGCCGCTGCGCCGCGTCGCTGTCGCCTTCCGACACGAGCCGCCCCTTGATCCACGCATAGCGCTCCCACTCGCGCCCCTGCACGTAGAAATATTCCTCGAGCATGCCGATGCTGCAGACGAGCGGCCCCGAATCGCCGTTCGGGCGCAGCCGCATATCGACGCGAAACACGTAGCCGTCGGCCGTGACCTCGGACAGCACGCCGATCAGGCGCCGGCCGAGCCGCGTGAAGTATTCCTGCGTGGACAGCGGCGACCGCGTGCCGCCGGTGGTTTCGCCGTCGTCCTCGTAGACGAAGATCAGGTCGATGTCCGACGACACGTTCAACTCGCGGCCGCCGAGCTTGCCCATCCCGACCACGCCGAGCACGACGCGCTGGCCGTCGGCGCCGCGCGGCTCGCCGTACAGCGCCTCGAGTTCGGCCGACAGCAGCGCGAGCGAGCGCTGCACGGCCACTTCGGCGAGATCGGTCATCGCGCCGGTGACCTCGGCGACGTCCGCCAGCCCGCGCAGGTCGCGTTCCGCGACCGCGCCGAACGCCTCGGCGCGCAACTGCCGCAGCGCGCGCTTCAGTTGCTCCTCGCCCGGCGCGGCCGTGCCGGCGGGCGTCGCGAGCAACTCGGTGAGGCGCGCGTCGAGCTGCGCGCGGCCGAGCGGCGCGGCCGCCCACGCGGCAATCTGTTCGGCCAGCGCGGGCCGCGCGGCAGCCGCGCGGGCAAGGTATCGGGAATAGGACGTGCTGATCAGGGCGGATGCGTCGGTCATCGAGAAGCGGGCCTGGCGGAAAAGGCCGGCCGGCTGCGGGCCGGCGCGTGCGCGCCCCGCGGCCGGCCAGCCCCATGGACTCGGCGCGGCCCCGCCGGACGCGCGTGCGCCCGTCGCGACACCGCGCGCCGGAAAGCCCGTGCCGTGCAGCCCCCAACGGCCGCCGGCACGAACCCCTGTGATACATTTCAACGTCAGTCTGCAAAACTACCATATCGCCGCCCGTCCGCCGCATGTCCGACCGTCAGGAATCCGCCGTAGCTGCGCCCGAAGCGGGACCTCCGAAGCACGATCATCCGGTCCTGCGTCGCGTGTTCAGGGTGACGCTGGCAGTCGGCATCGGCACCTACTTCATCGCGTCCGGCGCCTTCCTCGGGCTGCGCTACGTGGTGCTGCCCCGCATCGACGAATTCCGCCCGCGCATCGAGCGCGCCGTGTCCGACAAGCTCCACGCCCAGCTTTCGATCGGCAAGCTTTCCCCGAACTGGTCCGGCATGCAGCCGGGCGTCGAACTCACGAACCTGACGATCCGCGGCCGTGACGGCAAGGTCGCGCTGTCGGTGCCGCACGCGACGGCCGCGCTGTCGTGGATGTCGCTGCTGCGGCTGTCGCCCGCGCTGTCGAGCCTGATCGTCGACCAGCCCGATCTCGTGGTCGCGCGGGCGGCCGACGGCTCGCTGAGCGTCGCGGGCGTCGGCGTCGCCACCACCCACGGCGGCAACGACACGTTCGGCACCTGGCTGCTCAAACAGGAGGCGATCGTGCTGCGCGGCGGCACGCTGCGCTGGCGCGATGCGCAGCACGCCGCGCCGGAGCTCGTGCTGTCCGGCATCCGGATCGCGGTGCTCAACGACGGCCGCGTGCACAAGGCGGCGCTGCAGGCGCCGGCCAACGGCACGCTGCTGCTCGGCCCGCTCGATTTCCGCGCGCGCTTCAAGCACAAGCCGCTCGCGCCGATCGGCAAGCCCGCGAACTGGACCGGCGACGCGTACCTGTCGACCGGCCCCGTCGACCTGCAGACGCTCACGCGCTATCTCGACGTGCCGCTCACGATCCATGCGGGCCGGATCGACAACGCGATCTGGGCGACCTTCGGCGACGGCCACCTGCGCTCGGCGGGCGGCGACCTGCAAGGCGCCGACGTCGCGCTGCGCGTGCGCCCGACGCAGCCGCGGCTCGACGTGCCGACGGTCGGCTTCGGCTGGGACATGGTGCTCGATGCGGGCCACGACTACACGCTGCACCTGACCCGCTTCAATGCGGAGCTCGGCCAGCCGCCGCTGCCGGACGGCACGCCGCTCGCCCGCTCGCTCGCGCTGTCGACGCTGACGGCGCGCTACCGCGTGCCGACCGCGAACCAGGGGCAACTGCTCAGCGTGGTCGGCGACCGCGTCGATCTCGGCATCCTCAGCGAATTCATCCGCGGGCTGCCGCTGCCGGCGCGCCTGCGCAACGAGCTGATCAAGATCGACCCGCGCGGGATGGTGTCGAACTATCACATCGAGGTCGAGCGCGCGAAACCCGCGCATGCCGATCTCGCCGACGAGGAGCGGCGCATGGGCGCCGCGCCGATCGTCCGCTACCGCTTCCTCGGCGATCTGCAAGGCATCAGCTTCGCCGCGCAGGAGCCGCCGCCCGGGCTCTCGCCGCGCGGCCACCCGCGCGCCGGCTGGCCGGGGGTCGAGAACCTGTGGGGCCGCGTCGATGCCAACGAGACGGGCGGCTCCGCGCATATCGACACCGTCAAAGCGGCCGTCACCGTGCCCGGCGAATTCGACGAGCCGCGCCTGACGTTCGACCGGTTGCGCGGCAACGCCAAATGGACGATCACGCCCGCGCCCGGCGACAAGCATGCGCGCGTCGACGTGTCGCTGCCCGACCTGCTCGTGTCGAATCCCGATGCCGAAATCGCGGTGTCGGGCTCGTACACGAACCCGGGCCACGGCCGCGGCACGCTCGACCTGCGCGCCGATTTCGCCCGCGCGTCGGTCGCGCGCATTCCGCGCTACCTGCCGACCGGGATGTCCGAGCACCTGCGCGACTATCTCGGCCACGCATTGCAGGACGGCACCGTGAGCAAGGGCGCGTCGATCGTCGCGCGCGGCCCGCTCGAGAAATTCCCGTTCGAACACGAGCCGGACGCCGGCGTGTTCCATATCGTCGCGCCGTTCACCGGCGGCCGCTTCGAGCCGACGCCATACCCGCCGCGCAAGCTCGCGAACGGCACGCCGAGCGTCTGGCCGGCGCTCGACGGGATCGACGGCGTGTTCGAGCTCGCGCAGAACAAGCTGCGTTTCGACATCCAGCGCGCGCACTACAAGCGCGTCGCGCTGACGAAGGTCGCGGGCCGCATCGACGACCTCGGCAATCCGTCGCACTCGCCGCTGATCATCGACGGCCATGCGCAGGGCCCGCTCACCGACCTGATCGACTACGCGGACAACAGCTCGCTCGGCACGATGAGCAACCATATCGGCCAGCGGATCGACGCGCAGGGCCCCGCGTCGCTCGCGCTGAAGATCACGATTCCGCAACACGTCCCCCATCCGCACACGCACGTCGAAGGCGCGCTCGCGTTCAGCGGCAACACACTGTCGACGAGCGGCGTGCCGCCGCTGTCGGCCCTGCGCGGCAGCGTGCGCTTCACCGAGGCCGGCGCGTCGCTGCACGACCTGTCGGGGCGCTTCCTCGGCGGCCCGGTGCGCGCGAACGGCAGCTTCCGGTCGCACGGCCCGTACGCGGTGGACGTCGACGGCCGGCTCGCGCTCGACGCCGCCCGCGGCCTGAACCTGCACGGCGCGGCCGCCGCGCTGCTCGAGCACGTGGTCGGCGACGCACCGTACAAGGTCGCGGTGCGCGGCGCGCCGGGCCGCCTGCCGACGTGAGCGCGCAATCCGACCTGACGGGCGTCGCGCTGAACTTCCCGGCGCCGTTCGCGAAACCGGCCGGCACGCCGATGCCGTTTCGCTTCACGCTGCAGCCGGCGCCGCAGGTGGACGGCAAGCGCCTCGAACATGCCGACCTGACGCTCGGCCCGGTGACCGCGACCTACCTGCTCGACGCGACGCGCGGCCAGCCGCTGCGCGCGGTACGCGGCGCGATGGGCATCCACCGGATGCCCGACATGCCGCAGGACGGCGTGAGCGCGGCCGTCGACGTCGCCGAGCTGGACGCCGACGCGTGGCTCGCCCTCGCCCACACGCTGAAGCCCGACACGCCGCGCGCGCCGGAACCGCAGGCCGCACCGCGCGTCGATTTCGCGAGCTTCGCGCCGAAGCGCTTCGCGTTCCATTTCGGCACGCTGAAGCTGCTCAAGCGCAACTGGGAGAACGTGATCGTCGGCGCGTCGCACGTCGACGACCTCTGGCAGGCGAACATCGCGTCGAACCAGGTCTCGGGCTACCTGTCGTGGGCACCGGGCGGCGGTCACAACGGCGCGGGCGTGCTGAACGCGCGGCTCGCGAAGCTGGTCGTGCCGCAGAGTTCGCAGCACGACCTCGTCGGCCGCGCGATGAACCTGCCGACGCCGACCGACCGCCCGATGCCGTCGATCGACCTGATCGTCGACCAGGTCGTCGCGCGCGATCACGACATCGGCCGGCTCGTCGTCAACGCGCGCAACATCGACGAAGACGGCACGCCCGTGTGGCAACTCGACAAGCTGGAACTGGCGAACCCGGCCGCGAAGCTCACGGCGACCGGCAACTGGCGCACCTCGCGCCGCGCGCTGGCCCGCGGCGCCGACGAAAACGACGCGCCGCGCCGCACCGTGTTCGACTTCAAGCTCGACATCGACAACGCGGGCGCGCTGCTCGACCGCGTCGGCCTGCCGCGCACGCTCGCGGACGGTCACGGCTCGGTCACGGGCAAGGTCGGCTGGCGCGGCGGCCCGACCGCGGTCGACTTCCCGTCGCTCGGCGGCCAGGTCGCGCTCGATCTCGAACACGGGAAGATCCTGAAGGTCGACCCGGGCGCGGCGAAACTGCTCGGCGTGCTGAGCCTGCAGAGCCTCGCGCGCTTCCTGACGCTGAATTTCCGCGACGTGGTCGGCAAGGGGCTGCCGTTCGACAAGATCACCGGTACCGGCCGGATTTCGAACGGGATCGCGCGCACCGACGACTTCTCGATGATGACGGGCCCCGCGAACGTCACCGTGCGCGGGGCGGTCGATCTCGGCACCGAAACGCAGGACCTGCATGCGCACGTCGCGCCGAAGATCAGCGCGGGCGCCGCGGCGATCGGGGCGGCCATCATCAATCCGCTGCTCGGCGTCGGCGTGCTGGCCGCGAACTACGCGCTGTCCCAGACGCTGTCGCGCGCATTCGCGCTCGACTACGCGATCACCGGCTCGTGGGCGCACCCGCACATCGAGCGGGTGGGAAGCGATCAGGGTAAGATGAATCACGGTCCGGCCGATGCCTCGAGCCATTGAGCACGCATCGACCCACGCAGCGCGCCGGGCCGCACCCCATTTATGACGCAACCGATTCCGCGATGACCGACCCCGCCCGTTCCGCCACGCCCTTCCAGGTCGCCGCGCTGCAGATGGTGAGCACGCCGGACGTCACCCGCAATCTCGCCGAAGCGCGCCGCCTGATCGCGGAAGCCGCCGGTGAAGGCGCGCAGCTCGTGCTGCTGCCCGAGTATTTCTGCTTCATGGGCCACCGCGACACCGACAAGCTCGCGCTCGCCGAACCGTACCGGGACGGCCCGATCCAGCAGTTCCTCGCCGACGCCGCGCGCCGCCACGGCATCTGGGTGATCGGCGGCACGCTGCCGCTGAAGGCGCCGGAACCCGATCGCGTGCTGAACACGACGCTCGTGTTCGATCCGTCCGGCAACGAGGCCGCACGCTACGACAAGATCCACCTGTTCAACTTCGAGAAAGGCGACGAATCGTTCGACGAGGCGCGCACGATCCGCGCGGGCGATACGGTCGTCGCGTTCGACGCGCCGTTCGGGCAGGTCGGCCTGTCGGTCTGTTACGATCTCCGCTTTCCGGAGCTGTATCGCCGCATGGGCGACTGCGCGCTGATGGTCGTGCCGTCGGCGTTTACGTATACGACGGGCCGCGCGCACTGGGAAATGCTGCTGCGCGCGCGGGCCGTCGAGAACCAGTGCTACGTGCTCGCGGCCGCGCAGGGCGGCAAGCACGAGAACGGCCGGCGCACGTGGGGCCACAGCATGCTGATCGACCCGTGGGGCGAGATCGTCGCGGTGCGCGACGAGGGCGCCAGCGTCGTGCTCGGCACGCTCGATCCGCAACGCATCGCCGACGTACGCCAGAGCCTGCCCGCGTGGCGGCACCGCGTGCTGACCTGAATCCGCCGCACCGCTTGAAACGCCGCGCGGCCCACCCATCTGCCCGGCAGCACCCGACAACTTTTTGAGAATCCCGATATCCGCATGAACATCATCGAACCCGGCATCCGCAACCTCGCACTCGCGAAGGACATCCTGCTCACGCCGTACGGCCTCGACGAAAGCCTGCTCACGCGCACGATCGCCGACATCTTCACGCATCGTGTCGACTACGCGGACCTGTATTTCCAGGCGACCCGCAGCGAAGCGTGGAGCCTCGAGGAAGGCATCGTCAAATCGGGCAGCTTCAGCATCGACCAGGGCGTCGGCGTGCGCGCGGTCGCGGGCGACCGCACCGCGTTCGCGTACTCGGACGACCTGTCGCCCGAGGCCATCGCGCAAGCCGCCGCCGCCACCAAGGCGATCGCGGCGGCCGGCGGCGGCCGCCAGAAAATCAAGGCCGCCTCGTCGCTGAGGGGCATCTCGGGCCGCGACCTATACCTGCCGTCCGACCCGCTCGCGTCGCTCGACGCGACGGCCAAGGTCAAGTTGCTGGAGCGCATCGAGCAGATGGCGCGCGGGCGCGACCCGCGCATCACGCAGGTGATGGCCGGCCTCGCCGGCGAATACGACGTCGTGCTGGTCGCGCGCAGCGACGGCGCGCTCGCGGCCGACATCCGGCCGCTGGTGCGCGTGTCGGTGACGGTGATCGCCGAGCAGAACGGCCGCCGCGAGATCGGCTCGGGCGGCGGCGGCGGCCGCTTCGACTACGGCTACTTCACCGACGAAGTCCTGTCGCGCTACGTCGACGACGCCGTGCACGCGGCGCTCGTCAACCTCGACGCCCGCCCCGCGCCGGCCGGCGCGATGACGGTCGTGCTCGGGCCGGGCTGGCCGGGCGTGCTGCTGCACGAGGCGATCGGCCACGGCCTCGAAGGCGACTTCAACCGCAAGGGCTCGTCGGCATTCGCGGGCCGGATCGGCGAGCAGGTCGCCGCGAAGGGCGTGACGGTGGTCGACGACGGCACGCTGCCGAACCGCCGCGGCTCGCTGAACATCGACGACGAAGGCAACCCGACGCAGTGCACGACGCTGATCGAGGACGGCATCCTGAAGGGCTACATCCAGGACACGCTGAACGCACGCCTGATGAAGATGCCGGTCACGGGCAACGCGCGGCGCGAGTCGTACGCGGCGCTGCCGATGCCGCGCATGACGAACACGTACATGCTGAACGGCGACAAGGACCCGCAGGAAATCATCGCGTCGGTGAAGAACGGCCTGTACGCGGTGAACTTCGGCGGCGGCCAGGTCGACATCACGAACGGCAAGTTCGTGTTCTCGGCGTCCGAGGCGTACATGATCGAGAACGGCAAGATCACCTACCCGGTGAAGGGCGCGACGCTGATCGGCAGCGGCCCGGAATCGCTGAAGTACGTGAGCATGATCGGCAACGACATGTCGCTCGACACGGGCGTCGGCGTATGCGGCAAGGAAGGCCAGAGCGTGCCGGTCGGCGTCGGCCAGCCGACCCTGCGGATCGACAGGATGACGGTCGGCGGTACGGCATAACCGCATCGCGGCGCAGACAATCCGCGCATTTTGACGAAAACGCGCGGATTGTCCGCATTTTTGAACGTCCCCGGTTGCCAGCCGCGCGGGGACCGGGTATAAATTCCGAATCAACTTTTTTGACGAGCCGAATTTCCGTCATGTCCGCCAAGTTTTACTTTTACTTTTTTTGGTATCTCAGACCGCTGGCGGATCGAGAGGGTTGATGGCGCGTAAAGCGCAACCGAAATTCCCGAAAAAACCGCCGGCGAACCCGGCGGTTTTTTTTCGCCCTTCGCCAGCCGGTCGCCGCCGCAGCCGTTCAGCAGCCCCGACCGGCACCACTGAATCGCCCGAATTGATGAATCTGCCGCACGCGCACTGACCGAACGGCGCCCCGGAAAATTAGGAGAAACAGCATGCCCCCGCACAACACCGACGACGTCCGCATCCGCGAACTCAAGGAACTGACGCCGCCCGCCCACCTGATCCGCGAATTCGCGTGCTCCGAAGCCGCGTCCGAGCTGATCTACCACTCGCGCCAGTCGATGCACCGCATCCTGCACGGGATGGACGACCGGCTGATCGTGGTGATCGGGCCGTGCTCGATCCACGATACGAAGGCGGCGATCGAGTACGCGGGCCGGCTCGTGAAGGAACGCGAGCGCTTCAAGGGCGAACTGGAAATCGTGATGCGCGTCTATTTCGAGAAGCCGCGCACGACGGTCGGCTGGAAGGGGCTCATCAACGATCCGCACCTCGACAACAGCTTCAAGATCAACGAAGGGCTGCGCACCGCGCGCGAGCTGCTGCTGCAGATCAACGAAATGGGGCTGCCGGCCGCGACCGAATACCTCGACATGATCAGCCCGCAGTACATCGCCGACCTGATCTCGTGGGGCGCGATCGGTGCACGCACGACCGAGTCGCAGGTGCACCGCGAGCTCGCGTCGGGGCTGTCGTGCCCGGTCGGCTTCAAGAACGGCACCGACGGCAACGTGAAGATCGCCGTCGACGCGATCAAGGCCGCGTCGCAGCCGCACCATTTCCTGTCGGTGACCAAGGGCGGCCATTCGGCGATCGTGTCGACGGCCGGCAACGAGGACTGCCACGTGATCCTGCGCGGCGGCAAGGCGCCGAACTACGACGCGGACAGTGTGAACGCCGCGTGCGCGGACATCGGCAAGGCCGGCCTTGCCGCGCGCCTGATGATCGACGCGAGCCACGCGAACAGCTCGAAGAAGCACGAGAACCAGATCCCGGTGTGCGCCGACATCGGCCGCCAGATCGCGGCCGGCGACGAACGCATCGTCGGCGTGATGATCGAGTCGCACCTCGTCGAGGGCCGCCAGGACCTGAAGGAAGGCTGCGCGCTGACCTACGGCCAGAGCATCACCGACGCGTGCATCGCGTGGGACGACAGCGTGAAGGTGCTCGAAGGCCTCGCGGAATCGGTGAAGGCACGGCGCGTCGCGCGCGGTAGCGGGAACTGAAGAAACGCCGACAGGCTGATCGCATGGCCTGGCCTGGCGGCGAATGGCCATGCGGCCAGCCTGCGCCCGGCGTGTCGCTCTGCTAGACTAGCTAACATCATCTAGCTAACCAGAGGATCGACCATGCCGACCGTCAACATGCACGATGCCAAGTCGCGGCTTTCCAGCCTCGTCGAAGCGCTTGAATCGGGGCGCGAAGCCGAAGTCGTGATCGCCCGCAATGGTCATCCGGTCGCGCGGATCGTTCCTTACGCCGCGCCGAAGCGGATCGGCGCGGCCCGTCAGTTGCTTGCCGGATTGAACATCCCGGCAAGCGTCGAGGCATTCAATGCCGGCGATGAATCGATCGCCGCCGACTTCGATGCCAGCTCGGACCAAGGGCTTGCACCGTGAAGCTGCTGCTCGATACGCACATCGCGCTCTGGGCGGCTGAAGGTGCGCCGCAACTTTCGGCAACCGCCGCCGCATTGATCGAACATCCCCAAAACACGCTGTACGTCAGCGCTGCGTCGATTTGGGAAATCGCGATCAAGTACCGCAAAGGCAATCTGCCCGTCCATCCGCGAGATGCGCGTTCGGCATTTCGGCTTGCAGGTTTTGCGGAGTTGCCGATCAGCAGCGATCACGCCGAGGCAGTCGCCGCGTTGCCGGATTTCCCGGACCATGCCGATCCGTTCGACCGCATGATGGTCGCGCAGGCACTGCATGAAGGCATGCCGCTCGTCAGTGCCGATCCGAAGGTGTGGCGCTACCACGCAACGCTGATGTTGCGCGCCTGAAGTCGCCCGCACGGTGCCGCATGTAAAAAGCCCGGCTCGCGCCGGGCTTTTTCATTGCATTGTTGCGTTGGCCGAGACCGGCCGCCGGTACCTCACTCGAGCGCGCCCGACCCGAAGATCTCGGTGTTCACGCGTTCCGGTGCGACGCCGAGCGCGACGAGCGCGTCGCGCTGCGCCTTCATGAACGCGACCGGCCCGCAGATGTAGTAATCGGCATCCGGTACCAGCGCGTAGTGCTTCACGCGCTCCGGCGTGAGGCGCCCTTCGAGGTCGTGGTCGATGCCGGCGCGATCGTTCGGGCCGACCAGCTCGTACAGCACCGTGCGCTTGACGTTCGCGTGCTCGCCGACGGTGTCGTTCAACCAGTCGCGGAATGCGTGCACGGCACCCGAACGGCAGGCGTGAATGAACCGCACGTCGCGCGGGCTGCCCGCGGCGATCAGCGTCGACGCCATCGACATCATCGGCGTGATGCCGACGCCGCCCGAGATCAGCACGACCGGCGTATCCACGTTGCGCTTCAGCGAGAAGTCGCCCATCGGCGCGGTCACTTCGACGATCGCGCCCTCTTCGACGCCGTCATGCATCAGCGTCGACACCTTGCCGGCCGGGATCGCTTCCGGCTTGCCGGCCTCACGCTTCACCGAGATGCGCAGCCACTTGCCGTGCGGCGCATCCGAGAGACTGTACTGACGCGGCTGGTCGACGCCGAGATCGCCGACGAAACGCTTCACCGTGATGTACTGGCCCGGCTCGAACGTCGGCGCCGCGCCGCCGTCGGCCGGCGTCAGGTAGAACGACGTGATCTCGTCGCTTTCACGCACCTTGCGCGCGACCCTGAACGGGCGGAAGCCGCTCCACGCGGCGTTCGCGTACAGATCGGCCTCGGCGTCGATCAGGATCTGCGCGAGCTGGCCGTACGCGACGCGCCATGCCTCGAGCGTGTCGGCATCGACCGCGTCGCCGAGCACTTCGACGATCGATGCGAGCAGGTTCTCGCCGACGATCGGGTAATGCTCGGGGCGGATGTTCAGACTGGCGTGCTTGTGCGAGATGCGCGACACCGCGCCGCCAAGCGCCCCAAGGTTGTCGATGTTCGCCGCATACGCATAAACGGCCTTCGCGAGCGTCTCGGGCTGGCTGCCGGTCTTCTGGTGCGTCTGGTTGAACAGGTTCTTCAGTTCCGGATGACGCGCGAACATGCGCTGATAGAAATGCTTCGTGATCGTCGCGCCGTGCTCGGCGAGGACGGGGGCGGTGGCCTTCACACGGGCCATCTGGTCAGCGGTGAGGTGGGTCATGTTCGCTCTCCTTTAAACATGCACAAAGAATACATGTTTAAAGGAGAGCGCTCGCCGGGCAAATTGTCGCAGTGCGCAAAAATGTGACGGCAGGCTAACGGACGCGCCCGCGCTCCCATAACACGTCGGTTCCGCCGTCGGCGCGGTTCAGCACGCGCGCCAGCACGAACAGCAGGTCGGACAGCCGGTTCACGTACCGCCGCGGTGCATCATTGAGCGTGTCGCCGCGCCCGAGCGCGACGATCGAGCGCTCCGCGCGGCGGCACACGGTTCGGCAGACGTGCGCGAGCGACGCCGCGCGCGAGCCGGCCGGCAGGATGAACTCCTTCAGCGGCGGCAGCGTCGAGTTGTAGTCGGCAAGCCACCGGTCGAGGCGGGCGAGATGCGTGTCGTCGAGCACCGCGTGGCCAGGAATGCACAGCTCGCCGCCGAGATCGAACAGGTCGTGCTGAATCGTGACGAGCGCCGTGCGCACGTCGTCCGGCAGGGTCTCGGCCAGCAGCACGCCGAGATTCGAGTTCAGTTCGTCGACGTCGCCGATCGCGGCAATCCGCGCGTCGTCCTTGCCGATGCGCCGTCCGTCGCCAAGGCCGGTGGTGCCGTCGTCGCCCGTGCGCGTCGCGATCTTGCTCAAGCGGTTGCCCATGCGAATGTCCTCTCGTGCGCGGCCGCCATGCGGCCCGGTTGGCTGGAACGCGATTATCGCAGCCCGCGGCGGGAGGCGCAGCGGACGTTACAGCGTAGAATGGGCCGACAGTTCGACAAGCAGTCAGGAGACATTCGTGAATCACCCTGCCCCGCCGGCCGCCACGCGCCGCCCGCTGCCTCCCGCCATGCTCGATGCGCTGCGCGCCGCCTTCGGCGAGCGCGTGTCGACCGCCGACGCGGTCCGCGCCCATCACGGCCGCGACGAATCCCCGTTCGATCCGCAACTGCCCGACGCCGTCGTGTTCGCGCGCAGCACCGACGACGTGCGCGAAGTCGTGTCGCTGTGTTCGCTCTACAGCGTGCCGCTGATCCCGTACGGCGCCGGTTCGTCGCTCGAAGGCCACCTGCTGGCGGTGCGCGGCGGCGTGTCGCTCGATTTGTCGGAAATGAACCGCGTGCTGTCGATCAACGCCGAGGACCTGACCGTGACGGTCGAGCCCGGCATCACGCGCAAGGCGCTCAACGAGGCGCTGCGCGATACCGGCCTGTTCTTCCCGATCGATCCGGGCGCCGACGCCAGCATCGGCGGGATGACCGCGACCCGTGCATCGGGCACCAACGCCGTCCGCTACGGCACGATGCGCGAGAACGTGCTCGGCCTGACCGCGGTGCTCGCGGACGGCCGCGTGGTCAAAACCGGTTCCCGCGCACGCAAGTCGTCGGCCGGCTACGACCTCACGCGCCTGTTCGTCGGGTCCGAAGGCACGCTCGGCGTGATCACCGAAATCACGCTGCGCCTGCACCCGCTGCCCGAAGCCGTGTCGGCCGCGATCTGCACGTTCCCGACGATGGGCGACGCGGTGCGCACGGTGATCGAGACGATCCAGATCGGCGTGCCGATCGCGCGCGTCGAATTCGTCGATGCGCTCGCGGTACGCTCGATCAACCGCCACTCGAACCTGACGCTGACCGAAGCGCCGACGCTGTTCTTCGAATTCCACGGCACCGAGGCCGGCGTGAAGGAACAGGCCGAACTCGTGCAGGCGCTCGCCGGGCAGAACGCCGGCCAGGGCTTCGAATGGGCGACCCGCCCCGAGGATCGCACGCGGCTCTGGTCCGCGCGTCACAACGCGTACTTCGCGATGCTGCAGCTGAAGCCCGGCTGCCGCGCGGTGACGACCGACGTGTGCGTGCCGATCTCGCAGCTCGCCGCGTGCGTCGAGGAAACCGAGGTCGACCTGCGCGCGTCGTCACTGCCCTGCCCGATCGTGGGCCACGTCGGCGACGGCAATTTCCACGTCGCGATCCTGATCGATCCCGACAAGCCCGAGGAACTCGCCGAAGCCGAACACATCAACGACCGGATCGTCGAGCGCGCGTTGCGGCTGGGCGGCACCTGCACGGGCGAGCACGGCGTCGGGCTGCACAAGATGCGCTTCCTGCCGAAGGAGCACGGCGACAACGCGATCGACACGATGCGCGCGATCAAGCTCGCGCTCGATCCGCGCAACCTGATGAATCCAGGCAAGATTTTCACGTGCTGACCCGGCGGCGCGAGCTCGCGCCGCACGCAGGAGACCTCATGAACGCTCCCGTCGAACTGTCGAGCGCCGCACGCGCGCAGCGTCAGCGCGAAGTCGTGCAGGCGCTGATGGCCGTGCTGCCGACGCACTGCCTGCTGTACCGCGACGAGGACACCGCGCCGTACGAATGCGACGGCCTGTCCGCGTACCGCCGGCTGCCGCTCGCGGTCGCGCTGCCCGAGACGGAATCGCAGGTGCAGCGGATCGTGCAGATCTGCCGCCGCATGGAAGTGCCGATCGTGCCGCGCGGCGCCGGCACGAGCCTGTCGGGCGGCGCGCTGCCGATCGCGCTCGGCGTCGTGCTGTCGCTCGCACGCTTCACGCGCATCGTCGAAGTCGATCCGTACGCGCGCACGGCAACCGTGCAGCCCGGCGTGCGCAACCTCGCGATCTCGGAGGCGGCCGCGCCGTACGGCCTGTATTACGCACCCGATCCGTCGTCGCAGATCGCCTGCACGATCGGCGGCAACGTCGCGGAAAATTCCGGCGGCGTCCACTGCCTGAAATACGGTCTGACCGTGCACAACGTGATGCGCGTGCGCGCGGTGACGATCGACGGCGAGGTGGTCGAATTCGGCTCGCTCGCGCTCGACATGCCGGGCCTCGACCTGCTCGCCGTGATGATCGGCAGCGAAGGGATGTTCGCGATCGTCACCGAGGTCACGGTACGGCTGATTCCGAAGCCGCAGACCGCGCAACTCGTGATGGCGAGCTTCGACGACGTCGTCAAGGGCGGCGAGGCGGTGGCGGCGATCATCGCGTCGGGCATCATCCCGGCCGGGCTCGAGATGATGGACAAGCCCGCCACGCAAGCGGTCGAGGCGTTCACGCACGCGGGCTACGACCTCGACGCGAAGGCGATCCTGCTGTGCGAATCGGACGGCACGCCGGAAGAAGTCGCCGAGGAAATCGTCCGGATGACGGCCGTGCTGCGCGAACACGGCGCGACGCGCATCCAGGTGTCGCGCAACGAACACGAGCGGCTGCGCTTCTGGTCCGGCCGCAAGAACGCGTTTCCGGCCGCCGGGCGCATTTCCGCCGATTACTACTGCATGGACGGCACCGTGCCGCGCCGCGCGATCGGCCCGCTGCTCGCGCGCATCGAGCAGCTCGAAACGCGCTACGGGCTGCGCTGCATCAACGTGTTCCATGCGGGCGACGGCAACATGCACCCGCTGATCCTGTACAACGCGAACGATCCCGACGAGCTGCACCGCGCCGAGCAGTTCGGCGCGGAAATCCTCGAATGCTGCGTGGAATTCGGCGGCAGCGTGACCGGCGAGCATGGTGTCGGCATCGAAAAACTCAATTCGATGTGCGTGCAGTTCTCGCCGCAGGAGCGCGATGCGTTCTTCGCGGTCAAGCGCGCCTTCGATCCGGCCGGGCTGCTGAATCCGGACAAGGGCATCCCGACCCGCGCGCGCTGCGCCGAATACGGTCGCCAGCACGTGCGCGGCGGGCTGTTGCCGCACCCCGACCTGCCGCGCTTCTGAGCGGCGCGCGGGTCGCGCCCCGCACCGGCGGCCGTGGTGCGGGGGTCTGCCGCGCCCGCGCGGCGCGTTCGGGCGCCGGCGCCGGCAGGCCGCATCCGATACGGGGCTTAGGGATAGTCGCGATGTGGAATCGCGCCACCCCGGTACAATCGACCGAACAACGAGACGAGAAAGCAACAGGACATGGAAGAGGACGACATCGTCGCCGGATGGGCCGAGCGCATCCGCGCCGCCAGTGCCGACGGCCGGCCGCTGCGGATTCGCGGCGGCGGCACCAAGGACTGGTACGGCCAGGCGCTCGAGGGCGAAATACTCGACACGCGTGCGTTTCAGGGCATCGTGTCGTACGATCCGGCCGAACTCGTCGTCACGGTCCGCGCGGGCACGCCGCTCGCGCAACTGGAAACCGCCCTCGCCGAGTGCGGCCAGATGCTGCCGTTCGAGCCGCCGCACTTCGGCCGCACGGCCACCGTCGGCGGCTGCGTCGCGGCCGGCCTCGCGGGCCCGCGCCGCGCCACCTGCGGCGCCCCGCGCGATTTCGTGCTCGGCACCACGCTGATGAACGGCCGCGGCGAAATGCTGCGCTTCGGCGGGCAGGTCGTGAAGAACGTCGCCGGCTACGACGTGTCGCGCCTGATGGCCGGCGCGCTCGGCACGCTCGGGCTGATGCTCGACCTGTCGATCAAGGTGCTGCCGATGCCCGTCGCCGAGGTCACGCTGAAGTTCGAGATGACCGCGACCGACGCGGTGCGCAAGCTCAACGAATGGGGCGGCCATCCGCTGCCGGTCAGCGCGAGCGCGTGGCGCAACGGCACGCTCGTGCTGCGCCTGTCGGGCGCGGAAGCCGCCGTGAAATCCGCGAAGACGCTGCTCGGCGGCGAAGTCGTCGACGCGGTCGAGGCCGAGCGCTTCTGGTCCGGCCTGCGCGAGCACACCGACCCGTTCTTCAACGGCATCCCGCCCGGCTATGCGCTGTGGCGCCTGTCGCTGCCGTCGATCACCGAACCGATGCACCTGCCCGGCACCCAGTTGATGGAATGGGGCGGCGCGCAGCGCTGGTGGATCACCGACGCCGACGCGCAAACCGTGCGCATGAGCGCGAAGCAGGCCGGCGGCCATGCGACGCTGTTCCGCGCGGGCGACACCTACGACCGCAGCGCGGGCGTGTTCACGCCGCTGCCCGCGCCGATGATGAAAATCCACCGCGGGCTGAAGAGCGCGTTCGATCCTGCGCGCATCTTCAATCGCGGCCGGCTTTACCCTGAGCTCTGAGGGCTGGATGCAAACGAATCTCGCCGATTTCATCCGCAATACGCCCGACGGCGACGAGGCCGACGCGATCCTGCGCAAGTGCGTGCACTGCGGGTTCTGCACCGCGACCTGCCCGACCTACCAACTGCTCGGCGACGAACTCGACGGCCCGCGCGGCCGCATCTACCTGATCAAGCAGATGGTCGAAGGCGCACCCGTCACGCGCAGCACGCAACAGCATCTCGACCGTTGCCTCACGTGCCGCAGTTGCGAGACGACCTGCCCGTCCGGCGTCCAGTACGGCCGGCTCGTCGAGATCGGGCGCAAGCACGTCGAGGCGCAGGTGGAGCGCCCCGCCCAGCAGCGGCTGATGCGCCGCGTGCTCGCGAGCGTCGTGCCGAACGCCGCGCTGTTCTCGCCGATGATGCGGCTCGGCCAGCACGTGCGGCCGCTGCTGCCGAAGCGGCTGCGCGACAAGGTGCCGCCGCGCACGCGGCTGCTCGAATGGCCGCACCGCACGCATCCGCGCAAGATGCTGATGCTCGGCGGCTGCGTGCAGCCGTCGATGCTGCCGAACATCAATATCGCGACCGCGCGCGTGCTCGACGCGCTCGGCATCGAGACGGTCGTCGCGCCCGACGCGGGCTGCTGCGGCGCGATCCGCCTGCACCTGAACTATCACGACGAAGCGCTCGACGACGCGCGCCGCAACATCGACGCGTGGTGGCCCCACGTCGAACAGGGCGTCGAGGCGATCGTGATGAACGCGTCGGGCTGCGGCGCGACGGTGCTCGAATACGCGCACCTGCTGCGCGACGATCCGGCCTACGCGGAGAAGGCGCAGCGCATCGTGTCGCTGACGCGCGACGTCTCCGACGTGCTGCTCGCGTTCGAGGCCGAACTCGCGACGATCGCGCGGCGCCGCGCGATCCATACGGTCGCCTATCACCCGCCGTGCACGCTGCAGCACGGCCAGCAATCGCGCGGCAAGGTCGAGCGCCTGCTGGAGACGCTCGGCATCGACGTGCGGCTGCCGGCCGACAGCCACCTGTGCTGCGGCTCGGCCGGCACCTACTCGCTGACGCAGCCGTCGCTGTCGTACCGGTTGCGCAAGCAGAAGCTGCTGAAGCTGCAGGCGCTCGAGCCGCAGATGATCGTGTCCGGCAACATCGGCTGCATCGCGCACCTGCAGAGCGGCACGCAGGTGCCGGTCGCCCACTGGGTCCAGCTCGTCGAGCATTTGTTGTACGGCTAGGCCTCGTCCCGGCACGCAACGGGTGGACGGGCGCACGCGCGGCGTCCGTATAATGAGCGGATCGATACGCCGCGTGTCGCGGCGCATCGGCTTCATGCCCGCTTCCCGTGCTGCTTCCGTGCCTGCTTTCGTGCCCGTCATGTCCGATCTCGCCGCCCGCCTCGCCTCCGTTCACCGCCGCATCGCCGACGCTGCCCGCGCGGCCGGCCGCGATCCCGCCACCGTCTCGCTGCTCGCCGTGTCGAAGACGTTCCCGGCCGACGACGTGCGCGCCGCGCATGCGGCCGGGCAGCGCGCGTTCGGCGAGAACTACGTGCAGGAGTCGATCGACAAGATCGACGCGCTCACCGACCTGCGCGCGAGCCTCGAATGGCATTTCATCGGCCCGCTGCAATCGAACAAGACGCGCCCCGTCGCCGAGCGCTTCGACTGGGTCCATTCGGTCGACCGGCTGAAGATCGCGCAGCGCCTGTCGGAACAGCGCCCCGCGCACCTGCCGCCGCTGAACGTGTGCGTGCAGGTGAACATCAGCGGCGAGGCGTCGAAGAGCGGCGTCGCGCCGGCTGAGGTGGCCGAGGTCGCGCGGGCGGTCGCCGCGCTGCCGTCGCTGCGGCTGCGCGGCCTGATGGCGATTCCCGAGCCGGCCGACGACACCGACGCGCAACGCGCGCCGCATCGCGCACTGCGCGCGTTGTTCGACACGTTGCGCGCCGACGGCCTGCCGCTCGACACGCTGTCGATGGGCATGTCCGCCGATCTCGACGCGGCCGTGCTCGAAGGCGCGACGATCGTGCGCGTCGGCACCGCGATCTTCGGCGCGCGCGATTACGCGCACTGAATGCCGCGCCCTTTTCCGCCTTTCCGTTCACTCACTCGCTCATTCCCGACATCATGAAAATCGCATTCATCGGCGGCGGCAACATGGCCGCGGCCCTGATCGGCGGCCTGATCAAGCGCGGCGTCGCCGCGGACGGCCTGTACGCCATCGACGTCAACGAAGACGTCCGCGCGCGCGCCGCGCAGCAGTTCGGCATCCGCACCGGCGCGGCCATCGACGCGACGCTCGTCGATTACGACGCGATCGTGCTCGCGGTGAAGCCGCAGGTGCTGAACGACGTCGCGCAAGCGCTCGCGCCGCACCTGAAGTCGCAACTCGTGATCAGCATCGCGGCCGGCATCCGCGGCACGGATCTCGCCCGCTGGCTCGGCGGCTACGCGCGCGTCGTGCGCACGATGCCGAACACGCCCGCGCTGGTCGGCATGGGCGTGACGGGCCTGGCCGCGCTGCCGGGTGTCGATGCGGCGGGCCGCGAACTCGCGTCGAGCGTGCTCGGCGCGGTCGGCGAAATCGTGTGGTTCGACGACGAAGCGCAGCTCGACGCGGTCACCGCGATTTCGGGCAGCGGCCCCGCGTACGTGTTCTATTTCATCGAAGCGCTGCAGGAAGCCGCGCGCCGCCTCGGCATGAACGACGAGCAGGGCCGCGCGCTCGCCGTCGCGACGTTCACCGGCGCCGCGCAACTCGCCGCGCAATCGGGCGAGCCGGCGAGCGTGCTGCGCGAACGCGTGACGTCGAAGGGCGGCACGACGGCCGCCGCGCTCGCGGCGTTCGACGCGCAGGGCGTGAAGGAAGCGATCGTGCGCGGCGCCCTCGCGGCCGAAGCGCGCGCGAAGGAAATGGGCGACGAGCTCGGCCGCGCGTAAGCGCGACGGCGGCACCGGTCGTGCCGGCGCGAGAAAAAAAAGCGACCGTCAGGTCGCTTTTTCGTTGGCGCCGCGCGCAAGTACGCGCGGTGTGCCGTTCAGTTGCCCGCCAGCAGGTAATGCGCGGCGATGCCCGCGAACAGCACGCCACCCAGCCAGTTGTTGTGGCGAAACGCCGCGAAGCACGGCATCCGTTCGCGATCCTTGATCAGCGTGTAGTGATAGAGCGCGCAGCCGACCGCCGCCGCCCAGCCCACCCAGTACGCGAGGCCGAAGCCGAGCGTCACGCCGATCCACACGTAGATGCCGAGCGTCGCCGCGTAGCACGCCATCACGGCCGCGACGTCGAAACGGCCGAACGTCAGCGCGGACGTGCGGATGCCGATCTTGATGTCGTCGTCGCGATCGACCATCGCATATTCGGTGTCGTACGCGACCGACCAGAAGATGTTCGCGACCAGCATCACCCACGCCAGCACCGGCACCGTGTCCTGCACGGCCGCGAACGCCATCGGGATGCCGAAGCCGAACGCGATGCCCAGATACGCCTGCGGAATCGCGAAGAAGCGCTTCATGAACGGGTAGGAGCCGGCGACGAACAGCGCGACGACCGACAACTCTTTCGTCAGCGTATTGAGCGGCAGGATCAGCAGGAACGCGATGAACGACAGCCCGACCGCGATCGCGACGGCTTCCCATGCGCGGATCTTGCCCGACGTCAGCGGCCGGTCGGCCGTGCGCTTCACGTGGCGGTCGAAATCGCGGTCGGCGTAGTCGTTCATCGCGCAGCCGGCCGAGCGCATCAGCAGCGTGCCGAGCGTGAAGATCACGAGCAGCGGCCAGCGCGGGCGGCCGTCCGACGCGATCCACAGCGCGTTGAGCGTCGGCCACAGCAGCAGCAGGCTGCCGATCGGCTTGTCCATCCGGACGAGCCGCAGATACAGGGGAAAGCGGGCAAGCATGGCGAAGCACCGGGAAGAGAATCCCGGCATTTTAGAGCCGAGCGGTGCTTCGCGTCATGTCGGCGCGACCCTCAGCCGGTAGCCGCGGCGAGCCGGCGGGCCGCCGTAGCCCGCTATGCGCGGCCGGCAGCGGCATACGTTAATCAGGGGACAGATTCAGTGCCACCACCAATCGGGCCGGCCTGCCGTCTCCGGCCGCACCGGGCTTAGGCGAGCAGCGACCGCAGCATCCATGCGGTCTTTTCATGCGTCTGCAGGCGCTGCGTCAGCAGGTCGGCGGTCGGCTCGTCGCTCGCCGCGTCGGCGATCGGGAAGATTTCGCGCGCGGTGCGCACGACCGTCTCGTGCCCTTCGACGAGCTGGCGAATCATCTCCTCGGCGGCCGGCACGCCCTTCGCTTCCGGCACCGACGACAGTTTCGCGAACTCGCCGAACGTGCCGGGGGCGACCACGCCCAGCGTGCGAATGCGCTCGGCGACGGAATCGACCGCGAGCCACAGTTCGTTGTACTGCTCCTCGAACATCAGGTGCAGCGTGTTGAACATCGGTCCGGTCACGTTCCAGTGGAAATTGTGGGTCTTCAGGTACAGCGAAAAGGTATCGGCGAGCAGGCGCGACAGGCCGTCCGCAATGTTCTTGCGGTCCTTGTCGCTGATACCGATGTTGATCTGCGTGGCGTTGCCTTTCTTGGCCATCTTCGGGACTCCTCATTCGAAATGTTGAACCGGCGAAAATGCGTCGAGCAATCCGCATGCCGCGTCGCGCGGCATCCGTTCGCGACTCGCCAGTCTAGCGTCGCGAATCCATCGTCGCACTACGCGAGCGCGTGCAGCGCCTGCGAGACCAGCTCCACCGCCCCGCCGACGACGATCGCGAAGCCGACGACGTAGCGCGCCAGCTCGCCCGGCGATCGCAGAATGGGCGATGCGGCGGCACGCATGTCGAGCATCATTTGCGTCATGGTCGTCACTCCTTTGACAAGACATCGTTCAGAGAAGAAACGGCCGGTCGCTGGACCGGCCGTTTCACGTTACTGCATCACCGCATCAGGATGCGGCCAGGTTCATGCGAGGTCGAAGCGGTCGAGGTTCATCACCTTGTTCCAGGCGGCGACGAAGTCGCGCACGAACTTCTCCTGCGCATCCGCGCTGCCGTACACCTCGGCCAGCGCGCGCAGCTGCGAGTGCGAGCCGAAGATCAGGTCAACGCGCGTGCCGGTCCACTTGACTGCGCCCGTCGCGCGATCACGCCCTTCGAACACGTCGTTCGCGGCCGACACCGGCTTCCACTCCGTGCCCATGTCGAGCAGGTTCGCGAAGAAGTCGTTCGACAGCGTGCCCGGACGATCGGTGAACACCCCGTGCTTCGAGTCGCCGACGTTCGCGCCGAGCACGCGCAAGCCGCCGACCAGCACGGTCATCTCCGGCGCCGTCAACGTCAGCAGTTGCGCCTTGTCGACCAGCAGCGCCTCGGCCGGCGTCTTGTACGCGCTCTTCAGGTAGTTGCGGAACCCGTCGGCGAGCGGCTCGAGCACGGCCATCGCGTCGACGTCGGTTTCTTCCTGCGACGCATCCATCCGGCCCGGCGCGAACGGCACCGAGATCGAGATACCCGCGTTCTTCGCCGCCTGCTCGACGCCGGCCGCACCGGCCAGCACGATCAGGTCGGCCAGCGACACCTTCTTGCCGTCCGTCTGCGCATCGTTGAACGCCTTCTGCACGCCTTCGAGCGTTTCGAGCACCGCCGCCAGCGCCACCGGCTGGTTCACTTCCCAGTCCTTCTGCGGCGCGAGGCGGATACGCGCACCGTTCGCGCCGCCGCGCTTGTCCGAACCGCGGAACGTGGCCGCCGACGCCCATGCGGTCGACACGAGCTGCGACACCGACAGGCCCGTGGCCAGCACCTTCGCCTTCAGCGCGGCGACGTCGGCGGCGTCGATCAGCGGGTGATCGACGGCCGGAATCGGGTCTTGCCACAGCAGGTGTTCCGACGGCACGTCCGGGCCGAGATAGCGGGCTCGCGGGCCCATGTCGCGGTGCGTGAGCTTGAACCACGCGCGAGCGAACGCGTCGGCGAATTCGGCCGGGTTCTCGTAGAAGCGGCGCGAGATCTTTTCGTAGGCCGGGTCGAAGCGCAGCGACAGGTCGGTCGTCAGCATCGTCGGACGATGCTTCTTCGACGCGTCGTACGCATCGGGAATCACTTCGCCGGCGTCCTTCGCGACCCACTGGTGCGCGCCGGCCGGGCTCTTCGTGAGCTCCCACTCGTAGCTGAACAGGTGCTTGAAGAAGTCGTTGCTCCACTTCGTCGGCGTCGAGGTCCACGTGACTTCGAGGCCGCTCGTGATCGTGTCCTTGCCCTTGCCCGTACCGAACGTGCTCTTCCAGCCGAGGCCCTGCTGCTCGATGCCCGCGGCTTCCGGCTCGGGGCCGACGTTCGAGGCCGGGCCGGCGCCGTGCGTCTTGCCGAACGTGTGGCCGCCCGCGATCAGCGCGACCGTTTCCTCGTCGTTCATCGCCATCCGCGCGAACGTCTCGCGGATGTCGTGCGCGGCAGCGACCGGGTCGGGGTTGCCGTCCGGGCCTTCCGGGTTCACGTAGATGAGGCCCATCTGCACCGCGGCGAGCGGGCTTTCGAGCTCGCGCTTGCCCGTGTAGCGGCTGTTCGGGCCGCCGCTCAGTTCCAGCCAGATCTTTTCCGAGCCCCAGTAGACGTCGTCCGGTTCCCACGTGTCGGCACGGCCGCCGGCATAGCCGAACGTCTTGAAGCCCATCGATTCGAGCGCGACGTTGCCGGTCAGGATCAGCAGGTCGGCCCACGAGATGTTGCGGCCGTACTTCTGCTTGATCGGCCACAGCAGGCGACGCGCCTTGTCGAGGCTGACGTTGTCCGGCCAGCTGTTGAGCGGCGCGAAGCGCTGCTGCCCGCCGCCCGCGCCGCCGCGGCCGTCGGCCGTGCGATACGTGCCGGCGCTATGCCATGCCATGCGCACGAACAGGCCGCCGTAGTGGCCGAAGTCGGCCGGCCACCAGTCCTGCGACGTCGTCATCAGCGCGTGCAGGTCCTGCTTCACCGCGGCGAGATCCAGCTTCTTGAACGCCTCGGCGTAGTCGAAATCCGGGTCCATCGGATCGGACAGCGCCGAATGCCGATGCAGGACGTTGAGGTTCAGCTGATTCGGCCACCAATCCTTGTTCGTCGTGCCGCTGCCTGCGGTGTGGTTGAACGGGCACTTCGTTTCGTTCGACATGCTTTTTCTCCTTGTCTTGCTCGTAGGCCCCCACGTGCCGGGCGCGGTTCGTGGAGCATTGCGGGGGGATGAAACGGAACAGGCGGTTCCTCCGGTCGTACTACGGGACGTCGTGCGCGGCCTGCGACCCGCGTTCCCGCTGCGACGCGCCGCAGGGGCGCTCGGGGAAGCGGCTGCCGGCGGTCGTCGTGCCGGCGAGGCGGGTGGTTCTGCGTGTATCGGACATGCAATGCTCCCTCATGGCTCGACGGCAGTTAATCGGGGGAACACACGACCGGTGCAGCGGCACTCATCCGCCATACACACGGTCCGCCAGGTACGCGAACGCAATCGGACGCAGGCCGCGAACCGCCGCCCTGGCGCGATGTACGACCATGTCACGCGACGGGACGTTCCGCTGCGCGTGCTGCAATACCGACCGCATCATGACATCCTCCTTTGACGCTTGCATTCATCGTGCATCCCGCACCGACCGCACGTCGACTTGACGCCGATCCATGTAGAGGATTCTATCTATATCTATCAATTATTTGAATTTGATAAATTTCATCTATGCGATAGGAAAAAATAAACGGGGTCGTAAGACCCCGTTCATCACGCTGCCATGTGTACATGCGCAGCTGCGTCAGTGTCAGTTCATCGTGGCCGGCATGTCGAGCTTCGCGACGCCCGGCAGCTCGCACGCGGCAATCGCGTCGCTGATCGCATCGATCGCCGGCATCCGCGTGAAGCTCTTGCGCCATACGAGCACCACGCGGCGATCGGGCACGGGCTCGTTGAACGGCACGTACGACAGCAGCTCGGCATCCGGGCCGTTCGCGCGCGGGCCAACCTCGGCGACCGACATCCGCGGCAGCACGGTGATGCCGACGCCGCTCGCGACCATGTGACGGATGGTTTCGAGCGACGAGCCCTCGAAGGTCTTCTGGATGCCGTCGGCCGTCTGCGAGAAGCGCATCAGTTCCGGACACACGCCCAGCACGTGATCGCGGAAGCAGTGGCCGTTGCCGAGCAGCAGCATGGTTTCCTGCTTCAGGTCCTCGGCGTCGATTTCGTCGCGCTTCTCCCACGGATGGCCGGCCGGCAGCGCTACGACGAACGGCTCGTCGTACAGCGGCCGCACCATCAGGCCGGTTTCGGGGAACGGCAGCGCCATGATCGCGGCGTCGATCTCGCCCTGCTTCAGCAGTTCGAGCAGCTTCAGCGTGTAGTTCTCCTGCAGCATCAGCGGCATCTGCGGGACACGCTGGATCATCTGCTTGACGAGCGTCGGCAGCAGGTACGGCCCGATCGTGTAGATCACGCCGAGGCGGAACGGGCCGACCAGCGGGTCCTTGCCCTGCTTCGCGATCTCCTTGATCGCGAAGGTCTGCTCGAGTACGCGCTGCGCCTGGGTCACGATCTGGTCGCCGATCGGCGTCACGCTCACTTCGCTCGCGCCGCGCTCGAAAATCTGCACGTTGAGCTCGTCTTCGAGCTTCTTGATCGCCACCGACAGCGTCGGCTGGCTCACGAAGCATGCTTCGGCCGCGCGGCCGAAATGCCGCTCGCGCGCAACCGCGACGATGTATTTCAATTCAGTCAGCGTCATTGTGGGTCAATCAGAGATATACAGGCGATAGGTTTAATTTATACACCTGTTGGCACCGATTCGCCAAGTTTCTCTGCATCGCGATGCGTCGATCGGCGTCGAATTGGCGTCGATTGGCGGCTTTCGATCCGGCCCCGAGCCGGTCGATCAGGCCTTCAGATACTGTTCGCGCGCACCGAGCCAGCGCGCGAGATGCTGCGTGACGACCTCGGGGTACGCGGCAATCAGCCGCGCCGCGGCCTCGCGGGCCGGGTCGATCAGCCAGCCGTCGGTCTCGAGGTTCGCAAAGCGCAGCATCGCCGCGCCCGACTGGCGCGCACCGAGGAATTCGCCGGGCCCGCGGATTTCGAGGTCGCGCCGCGCGATCTCGAAGCCGTCGGTCGTCTCGCGCATCGTCTTCAGCCGCTCGCGGCCGGTGAGCGACAGCGGCCCGGTGTACAGCAGCACGCACACCGACGCCGCGGTGCCGCGCCCGACCCGGCCGCGCAACTGGTGCAGCTGCGCGAGGCCGAAGCGCTCCGCGTGCTCGATCACCATCAGCGACGCGTTCGGCACGTCGACGCCGACCTCGATCACCGTCGTCGCGACCAGCAGCTGCACTTCGTTGCGCGTGAACGCCTCCATCACGGCCGCCTTGTCGGCCGGCGACAGCCGGCCGTGCACGAGCCCGACCTTCAGTTCGGGCAGCGCCGCGGCGAGCGTCTCGTAGGTCTCGACGGCCGTCTGCAGCTGCAGCGTCTCGCTCTCCTCGATCAGCGGGCATACCCAGTACACCTGGCGCCCGGTCAGCGCGGCCTCGCGCACGCGGGCGATCACTTCTTCGCGCCGCGCGTCGCCCACCAGCCGCGTCAGCACCGGCGTGCGGCCCGGCGGCAACTCGTCGATCGTCGACACCTCGAGATCGGCGTAGTACGTCATCGCGAGCGTGCGCGGGATCGGCGTGGCCGACATCATCAGCTGGTGCGGCTGAAAGTCGCGTGCGCCGTTGGCGGCGTTCGCGGCCTTCGCGCGCAGCGCGAGACGCTGCTCGACGCCGAAGCGGTGCTGCTCGTCGACGATCACGAGGCCCAGCCGCGCGAATTCGACCGTGTCCTGGATGATCGCGTGCGTACCGATCACGAGCTGCGCGGTGCCGAGCGCGGCCGCCTCGATCGCCGCGCGCTTTTCCTTCGCCTTCAGGCTGCCCGCGAGCCACGCGACCGTGACCCCGAGCGGCTCGAGCCACGCGCGCAGCTTGCGCGCGTGCTGTTCCGCGAGGATTTCGGTGGGCGCCATCAGCGCGGCCTGATAGCCGGCGTCGATCGCCTGCGTGGCGGCCAGCGCCGCGACGACCGTCTTGCCGCTACCGACGTCGCCCTGCAGCAGCCGCTGCATCGGGTGCGCGAGCGTGAGGTCGTGCGCGATCTCGTCGACGACGCGCGCCTGCGCACCCGTCAGCGTGAACGGCAGCGCCGCGTACAGGCGCGTGGTCAGCGCATCGGTATCGGTCGCGGCGCGACGCGGCATCGCGGGCGCGGCGCGCGTGCGGCGCTCCTCGTGCGCGCGCTTCAGCGACAACTGCTGCGCGAGCAGTTCCTCGAACTTGATGCGCGTCCACGCCGGATGCGACCCGTCCATCAGCGCGGCTTCGTCGGAATCGACGCGCGGGTGATGCAGGATGCGCACCGCCTGCTCGAGCGTCGGCACGTCGAGCGGCTTCAGGTAATCGCGCTGGATCTCGGGCGGCAGCAGTTCGGGCAGCGGCGTGCGCTCGACCGCGTTCTCGATCGCCTTGCGCAGATACGCCTGCGACACGCCGGCCGTGCTCGGGTAGACGGGCGTGAGCACCTGCGGCAGCGGCGCATCGGCTTCGACGACGCGCACGGCCGGATGCACCATCTCCATCCCGAAAAAGCCGCCGCGCACGTCGCCGCGCACGCGCAGCCGCTGGCCGACGGCCATCTGCTTGACCTGCGACCCGTAGAAGTTCAGGAAGCGCAGCACGAGCTGCTCGCCGTCGTCGTCCTGGATCTTCACGACGAGCTGGCGACGCGGCCGGTACGCGACCTCGTTGTCGAACACGACGCCTTCGGTCTGCGCGATGCCGCCCGGCAGCAACTCGCCGATCGGCGTGAGCGTGGTCTCGTCCTCGTAGCGCATCGGCAGATGCAGCACGAGATCGATCGAACGCGTGAGGCCGAGCTTCGCGAGCTTGTCGGCGGTTTTCACGGGCTTGTCGGCGGCCGGCTTCTTCTTGCGCTTCGCGCCGGATGCGCCGGGCGCATCCGCTTCGTCGCCGCCCGCGCCCGGTTCGGCGTCGGGCGCGACGGCCGCGGGCTGCGCGAGCCGGCCGTCGGCGCCGCGCTTCGGGCCGGCGCGGCGGGCGCCGGGGCCTGATGCGGACGGCGCGGGCGACGCGGCATCGTCCGCGTCGAACGGATCGGCGGAATCGGCAACGGCAGCGGGGGAACGGCGTGGTGACACAGGCATCGGATCGTCTGGGTGCTTCGCAAGGCAAGTACAATAGCGGCTTTCACGTCGTCCGAACGAACGACGCCGGCCAGGCCGCGCATCCCGTCATCATAGCGGCTCGCGCGCCCCGATTACGCGTTTCCGCCCTGCCGGCGACGCCCGCCGGCCGCTTCGAACCAGCCCGCATGTTCACGCTTTCCGATTTCGATTTCAATCTGCCGCCCGAGCTGATTGCCCAAACCGCGCTGCCCGATCGCACCGCGAGCCGCCTGCTCGAGGTCGACGGCAGCGTCGCGCCCGCGCGCCTCGTCGACCGCCATTTCGCCGAGCTGCCGTCGTGCATCGCGCCGGGCGACCTGCTCGTGTTCAACGATACCAAGGTGCTGAAGGCGCGTTTCTTCGGCCAGAAGGCCAGCGGCGGCAAGATCGAGGTGCTGATCGAGCGCGTGACCGGCACGCACACGGCGCTCGCGCAGATCCGCGCGAGCAAGTCGCCGGGCACCGGCACGACGCTGCGCCTGGCCGACGCGTTCGACGTGACGGTCGGCGAGCGCGTCGAGCCGTTCTTCACGCTGCACTTCCCCGCGCCGTGCCTCGACCTGATCGAGCAGCACGGCCGGCTGCCGCTGCCGCCGTATATCGAGCACGACGCCGATGCGACCGACGAGACGCGCTACCAGACCGTCTATGCGAGCAACCCGGGCGCGGTCGCCGCGCCCACGGCCGGGCTTCATTTCGACCAGCCGCTGCTGGAGAAGCTCGACGCGATGGCCGTCGAGCGCGCGACGCTGACGCTGCACGTCGGCGCCGGCACGTTCCAGCCGGTGCGCGTCGAGAACATCGCCGAGCACAAGATGCACAGCGAGTGGTACGACCTGCCGCAGTCGCTCGTCGACAAGATCGCCGCGACCCGCGCGCGCGGCGGCAACGTGATCGCGGTCGGCACGACGTCGATGCGCGCGCTCGAAGCCGCGGCGCGCAGCGCCGACGAGGCCGGCCGCCCGCTCGCGGCGACGCAGGCCGAGACCGACATCTTCATCACGCCCGGCTACCGTTTCCGCGTGGTCGACCGGCTCGTCACGAACTTCCACCTGCCGAAGTCGACGCTACTGATGCTGGTGTCCGCGTTCGCGGGCGTCGAGACGATCCGCGCCGCGTACCGGCACGCGATCGAAGAACGCTACCGCTTCTTCAGCTACGGCGACGCGATGCTGCTCACGCGGCGCGACACGCCGGAGGCGTCGGGCGCGTAAGCGCAGTCGACAGCATCGGCTCGATGCGCACGATGGCCGGCGCGTCGCACTGCCGCCGTGCCGTTTTTTTACGTTGTGCGCGCTACGCTGGCGCGCACCCGCTTTTCCCCGCCGCCGATTTCCCGGGCGGCGTTTCCAACATGCGCCGGACTGTTTTCCGGTAGCAAGGAGCACGACACGATGACCGAAGGTTCATCCCACGATACGCACGCCCCCGTGCAGGACCGCCCGGCCAACGGGCTCGAATTCGAATTGCTGACGACCGACGGCCACGCGCGCCGCGGCCGCGTGAAGCTCAATCACGGCACGGTCGAGACGCCGATCTTCATGCCGGTCGGCACGTACGGCACCGTGAAGGCGATCCAGCCGCGCGAGCTGCACGAGATCAAGGCCCAGATCATCCTCGGCAACACGTTCCACCTGTGGCTGCGCCCGGGCCTCGACACAATCGACGCGCACGGCGGCCTGCACGGCTTCATGGGCTGGAACAAGCCGATCCTGACCGATTCGGGCGGCTTCCAGGTGTTCTCGCTCGGCGACCTGCGCAAGATCACCGAGGACGGCGTCACGTTCGCGTCGCCGATCAACGGCGACAAGCTGTTCCTGTCGCCGGAAGTGTCGATGCAGATCCAGAAGGTGCTGAACTCCGACGTCGTGATGCAGTTCGACGAGTGCACGCCGTACGCGACCAACGGCGTGCCGACCACGCACCAGGAAGCAGCCGACTCGATGCGCATGTCGCTGCGCTGGGCGAAGCGCTCGCTCGACGAGTTCCACCGGCTCGGCAACCCGAATGCGCTGTTCGGGATCGTCCAGGGCGGAATGTTCGAGGACCTGCGCGACGAATCGCTCGCGGGCCTCGCGGAACTCGGCTTCCACGGCCTCGCGATCGGCGGGCTGTCGGTGGGCGAGCCGAAGGAAGACATGATGCGCGTGCTGCAGCACGTGGGCCCGAAGCTGCCGGCCAACAAGCCGCACTACCTGATGGGCGTGGGCACGCCGGAGGATCTGGTCGAGGGCGTCGCGAACGGCATCGACATGTTCGACTGCGTGATGCCGACCCGCAACGCGCGCAACGGCTGGCTCTTCACGCGCTTCGGCGACGTGAAGATCCGCAACGCGACGCACAAGAACTCGTTGAAGCCGCTCGATTCGACCTGCACCTGCTACACGTGCCAGAACTTCTCGCGCGGCTATCTGCATCACCTGCACCGGGTCGGCGAAATCCTCGGCGCGCAGCTGAACACGATCCACAACCTGCACTACTACCTGCAGCTGATGAGCGAGATCCGCGACGCGATCGAAACGCATACGTTCGACGCATTCCGGCAGCGCTTCGCGGAGGATCGCGCGAGAGGGGTCGACTGACGGGCCGGCCGGCGGCTCGCACCGCGGCCAGTCACATAGGACGCGTACTAATTGGTGCACTCAAATCGCCAGTCGCGACCGCCAAACATTACAATTACCTTTCCAAACAAGTCGCAACGGTATCGGTTCGTGCTTTAACAGCTTGATCCGAAAGCGCATTTGCCGATCCGTTCGCGCATGGGGCCGGTGGTAGAATAACCGGCTTATTTTTCGATCTTCCCCTACGGAGAGACCAACGTGCCGTTCATTTCCAATGCCTTCGCGCAAGGCGCCGGTGGCGCCGAATCGAGCCTGATGAGCTTCCTGCCGCTCATCCTGATGTTCGCGGTGCTGTACTTCATCATGATCCGTCCGCAGATGAAGCGTCAGAAGGAACACCGCAACATGCTCGCGGCCATGGCGAAGGGCGACGAAGTCGTCACGAGCGGCGGCCTCGTCGGCAAGGTGACGAAGGTCACCGAAGGCTACATCGGCGTCGAAATCGCCGAAGGCACCGAAATCACCGTGCAGAAGGCTGCCGTCACGACCATTCTGCCGAAGGGCACGATCAAGTCGCTGTAAGGCTTTCACCGAGCGTCCGGCTCCCCGCGCCGTGCCCGCCTGAGAGAGCGGGCCGCCGCGGCGCCGGACGCGACGCTTTCACGCCAACCACCCGTTCGGCCCCCTCATGAATCGTTATCCACTCTGGAAATATGTCGTGATGGTCGTGGCGCTCGCCATCGGCCTTCTGTACACATTGCCCAACTTCTTCGGCGAAGCGCCGGCGGTGCAGGTATCGAGCGGCAAGGCCACGGTCAAGCTCGACTCGACCACGCTGACCCAGGTCGAATCGGCACTCGCGTCCGCGCAGATCAAGCCGGACGACGTCACCTTCGAGAACACGGCGACCAGCGCGAACATCCGCGTGCGCCTGAAGGACACCGATACGCAGCTGCGCGTCAAGGACCTGCTGCAGAAGTCGCTGAACGCCGACCCGAACGATCCGCAGTACGTCGTCGCACTGAACCTGCAGAGCGCGTCGCCGCGCTGGCTGACCGCCCTGCACGCGCTGCCGATGTATCTCGGCCTCGACCTGCGCGGTGGGGTGCACTTCCTGCTCCAGGTCGACATGACGGGCGCGCTCACGAAGAAGCTCGACTCCGACGCGTCCGACGCGCGCTCGCTGCTGCGCGACAAGAACATCCGCGACGGCGGCGTGAGCCGCGTCGAGCAGTCCGTGGTCGTCAACTTCAGCGATGCGCAGACGGCGGAAGACGCCCGCAAGGTGCTCGCCGCGTCGATCACCGAGCTGCAATGGGCGACCCAGCCCGGTGGCGGCGGCACGCAAGTCGTCGGCACCTTCACGCCGGCCGTGCAGAAGTCGGTCGAGGACGCCGCGCTCAAGCAGAACCTGACGACGCTCCACAACCGCGTGAACGAGCTCGGCGTGTCCGAGCCGATCCTGCAGCAGCAAGGCAGCGACCGCATCGTCGTCGAACTGCCGGGCGTGCAGGACACCGCGAAGGCGAAGGACATCATCGGCCGCACCGCGACGCTCGAGGCGCGCCTGGCCGACCCGATCAACACGCACCCGAACCCGAACGACCCCGTGCCGCCGGGCGAGGAGCTGTTCACGCAAGGCAACCAGGCGCCGGTGCTGCTGAAGAAGGACGTGATCTTCACCGGCGACCGCATCATCGATGCATCGGCCGGCTTCGACGAACACCAGCGTCCGTCGGTCAACATCCGCCTCGATTCGGCGGGCGGCCGCGCGGTGCGCACCGTATCGCGCGACAACATCGGCAAGCCGATGGCGATGGTGCTGTTCGAGAAGGGCAAGGGCGAAGTGCTGACGGTCGCGACGATCCAGTCGGAACTCGGCGACCGCTTCCAGATCACGGGCCAGCCGACGCCGCAGGCCGCGGCCGACCTCGCGCTGCTGCTGCGCGCCGGTTCGCTCGCCGCACCGATGGACATCATCGAGGAACGCACGATCGGCCCGAGCCTCGGCGCCGACAACATCAAGATGGGCGTGCACTCGGTGATCTGGGGCTTCTGCGCGATCGCCGTGTTCATGATCGCGTACTACATGCTGTTCGGCGTGGTGTCGGTGATCGGCCTGTCGGTGAACCTGCTGCTGCTCGTCGCCGTGCTGTCGCTGATGCAGGCGACGCTGACGCTGCCCGGTATCGCGGCCATCGCGCTCGCGCTCGGTATGGCAATCGACTCGAACGTGCTGATCAACGAGCGCGTGCGTGAAGAACTGCGCGCCGGCCAGCCGCCGCAGCTCGCGATCCAGGCCGGCTACGCGCATGCGTGGGCGACGATTCTCGACTCGAACGTCACGACGCTGATCGCCGGCCTCGCGCTGCTTGCGTTCGGTTCGGGCCCGGTTCGCGCGTTCGCGATCGTGCACTGCCTCGGCATCCTGACGTCGATGTTCTCCGCGGTGTTCTTCTCGCGCGGGCTCGTCAACCTCTGGTACGGCGGCCGCAAGAAGCTGAAGTCGCTCGCGATCGGCCAGGTGTGGAAGCCGGAAGGCGCCGCTGCCGCCGCGTCGTTCACCGACGAGGACGAATCGACCGACACCGCGCGCGCCGCGAAGCTCGCCGCCCCGGCGAAGGGCAACGCGCCGCGCGCCGGCAAGCCGCAGTTGCGCAACCGCGCGCAGCAAGGCGTGTCGCCGAAGAAACCGGGCTCGACCCAATAAGGCCCCGGAGACGAAGCCATGGAATTTTTCCGCATCCGTAAAGACATTCCGTTCATGCGGCACGCGCTGGTGTTCAACGTGATCTCGCTGGTCACGTTCCTCGCCGCCGTGTTCTTCCTGTTCCACCGCGGGCTGCACCTGTCCGTCGAATTCACCGGCGGTACGGTGATCGAGGTGCAGTACCAGCAGGCCGCGGAGCTCGAACCCGTGCGCGCGACGCTCGGCAAGCTCGGCTACGCCGACGCGCAGGTGCAGAACTTCGGCACGTCGCGCAACGTGCTGATCCGCCTGCAGTTGAAGGAAGGCCTCACGTCCGCGCAGCAGAGCGACCAGGTGATGGGCGCGCTGAAGGCGCAGAGCCCGGACGTCACGCTGCAGCGCGTCGAGTTCGTCGGCCCGCAGGTCGGCCGTGAACTTGCGACCGACGGTCTGCTCGCGCTCGCGTGCGTCGTGATCGGCATCGTGATCTACCTGTCGTTCCGCTTCGAATGGAAGTACGCGGTGGCGGGCATCATCGCCAACCTGCACGACGTCGTGATCATTCTCGGCTTCTTCGCGTTCTTCCAGTGGGAGTTCTCGCTGGCGGTGCTCGCGGCGATCCTCGCGGTGCTCGGCTACTCGGTCAACGAGTCGGTCGTCATCTTCGACCGGATCCGCGAGACGTTCCGCCGCGAACGCAAGATGAGCGTGCAGGAAGTGATCAACCACGCGATCACGACCACGATGTCGCGCACGATCATCACGCACACGTCGACGGAAATGATGGTGCTGTCGATGTTCTTCTTCGGCGGCCCGACGCTGCACTACTTCGCGCTCGCGCTGACGGTCGGCATCATGTTCGGCATCTACTCGTCGGTGTTCGTCGCGGGCTCGCTCGCGATGTGGCTCGGCATCAAGCGCGAAGACCTGGTCAAGGAAAAGAAGACCGCGCACGATCCGGACGATCCGAACGCGGGCGCGCAGGTTTAAGCGCCACGCCGTTTCGGTATCGAAGCAAAGCCGGCCCGTCTGGGTCGGCTTTTTTTATGCGCGGCTCACCGTGGTACGGCACGCGGATGACTCGGCCGAGCCGCCGCGGGTGTCGGCTACAATCGTCACCGCCCTGCGCCGTCACATGCCGGCCGCGCGCCGGCCGGGCAAACCCCTCGCCATCCATCCGAACGTGCGGTCCCGATGATGCTTCCCATGCGTGTCGTTCGTCGCCTCACCGCCTGCGCAGCCGTCGCAGCCGCGTTCCCGTATGCGTCGCTCGTCGGTGCGCAACCGGCATCCGCGCCGCCCGCCGCTTCGCTGCCTGCCGTTGTACCCGCCGCCGCTTCGGTGCCCGCCACCCAACCGCCGTCGCCCTGCCCGCCCGACTGGGAACCGCAGCTCTGCGAACTCAAAGCGGCCGTCGAAGTGCTGAAGCGGCAACACCTGACCGACGTCGACATCGGCGCGCTGCTCGACGCCGCGACCCACGAAGGCATCAAGACGCTGCCGTATGCGCGCTTCTTCAACGCGAAGGAAGAGCAGGAACGGCGCGACGACGAGCGGCGCGCGCGCGACGGCACGCCGGGCATCGGCATCGTGTTCGAGACGCGGCCCGACGGGCTGCACATCATCGACGTGACTCCCGATGCGCCGGCCGAAAAGGCCGGTGTGCGGCCCGACGATCTCGTCGTCGCGATGAACGACAGGAGCGTCGTCGGCATCGACGGCGGCGAGTTGATGAAGCTCGCGAAGGGCGACGCGGGCGTGCCGCTGAAGCTCACGGTGCAGCGCGGCCCGCAGCATGCGGTGCTGACATTCGCGCCCGTGCGCGCGATCGTCAAGCCGCATCCGGCGACCGCGAAGCGGCTCGACGGCGACATCCTGTACACGCGGCTGTCGAGCTTTCCGGAGTCGGCGGTCGGCGACTATATCGACGCGGTGCAGGCCGCGCGCCGCGCGGGCCCGCCGGTGAAGCAGATGATCCTCGACCTGCGCATCAACGGCGGCGGCGCGCTCAATGCGGCGATCGGCATCACCGCGCTGTTCGCCGGACGCGACCGCACCGCGATGGTGACGGTCGAGCGCGACGGCACGCACCGCCACCGCTACACGACCAACTGGCCCGACTACGAACTGCCCGTCATGCACGGCCAGGACCCGCTCGCGCCGCTACAGGCCGACGACTGGTGGCGTACCGTACCGCTCGTGGTGCTGGTCGACGGCCAGAGCGCGTCGGCCGCCGAAGCGACCGCGGCGGCGCTGAAGGATCTCGGCCGCGCGACACTGCTCGGCATGCCGACCTACGGGAAAGGACTCGCGCAGACGGGCGTCGACCTGCCCGACGGCACGCGCCTGAATTTCACGTTCGCGCGCAACCTGCGGCCGAACGGCTGCCCGATGGATGGTTACGGCGTCGTGCCGGACCGGCTCGTGCCGCCGCGCCGCGACGCGGACGTCGACGGCGTGCTGCTGTGGTACCGGGAAGTCGATCTCGCCCGCGCGCCCTATGCGGACCGGCAGGCGCCCGACCCGTTCGCGCAGGTGCGCAAGGCCCGCCAGAAGCTGCGCGAAGCGCGCGTGCGCGCGAAGGTCGATACGGCGAGGAGCGCGGCGCTGCCGCAGCGCGCATTCGGCACGGCGGCCGACTGGCAGCTCCGTCAGGCGCTCAATGCCCTCGCCGGCCGCCCGGTGCAGACCATCGCCGCGCCCGCGCAACTGATGCCGGCGCAACCGGTCTGCGAGCGCGGCGGCAACTGACGCGCCGCCGCGCCGGACCGGGCGCCACGATGATAAATTGAATGCTCCAATCACTTCATCCGGACCCAGCCCGATAATGCGTACTCAGCCAGGCGGAGCCCTCCGGGGGTTCAAGTATTCACTCGTGACGACCATCATGGGCGCGCTTATCGGCAGCTTCGGCACCTGGATGGTCGACCGCAACATGGTCAGCGCAGCACGCGAGACGGCCCGTCTCGCAGAGCAACGCACGGCGTTCGTCGAAGTATGGGGGCAAGCCGAGCTATTCGCCTTGAAGCAAGCGCGATATGACGACTTCTCGTCGCTCGACGATTTGGCGGCGAAAATGCCGCAAAACCCGGTGTCAGCAATTTTCCGGAACAACTATCGTGTGCTCGGAGCTGAAGCGAATCGCGCCCAAGATGAAGCGCGTAACTCGCTCGCGGCCAAGCGCCTGCTCCTGTCGGAGTCGCAATACGCCACGGCCCGCCGCTTCATCGACGCCACATCCGCGGAGAACCGAACCGGAAAGCGCGTCACGGCGGCCAATCTCGAAGCGCTACGCGCGACTGCGAAGACGCTTCTCGCTAGCGACGGCTGAATCGCAGCCATCACTAGCTGCACGAGTCACCGAAACCCGAACCGCCGCCGCAGCACGACCAGCGCCGCGAGGCTCAGCACGGCCGCGAACATCAGATAGAAGCTCGGCGCGGTCTTCATCCCGGTCTCGCGGATCAGCCACGCGATGATGAACGGCCCGAAGCCGCCGAAGATCGTCACCGCGACGTTATAGGCGAGCGACATCCCGGTCGTGCGCGTCTGCACCGGAAACACCTCGGACAACAGGCCCGGCAGCGCCGCGAAGTAGCCGGTCATCAGGAACGCGAGCAGCACCTGCAGCGCGATCAGCGTGCCGAAGCCCGGATGCGCGACGAGATACGCGAACGCCGGATAGATCAGCACGAGGATGCCGACGGCCGGCGCGATCATCACGCGCACGCGGCCGTAGCGATCCGACCAGTGGCCGACGAGCGGCGCGAACGCCATCTGGATCACGCCGACCACGAGAATCGCGGCAAACGCGGCCGACGGCGCGAGGCCCAGCTGCTTCACGCCGTAGGTCGGCATGAACAGCACGAGATAGGTGGCGACGGTGCCGAGCACGACCACGCCCATCGCCGCGACGAGGCGCGCCTTGTGCGACGCGAACGTATCGCGCAGCGGGTTCGCGGTGCCTTCGGCCGCGAGGAATTCGGGCGTCTCGTCGACCTTGGTGCGGATGTAGTACGCGACGGGCCCGAGCAGCAACCCGAAGAAGAACGGCACGCGCCAGCCCCACGACGCCATCTGGTCGGCCGTGAGCTGCGCGTTCAGCACGGTGCCGAAGCCCGCGGCGAGCAGCGTCGTGAGCCCCTGGCTCGCGACCTGCCAGCTCGCGAAGAAGCCGCGCCGGCCCGGCACGTGCTCGGCGAGGAACGCGGTCGCGCTGCCGAACTCGCCGCCGGCCGAGAAGCCCTGCATCAGCCGCGCGGCGACGAGGATCACCGGCGCGGCGACGCCGATCGTCCCGTAGGTCGGCAGCACCGCGATGATCAGCGTGCCGGCCATCATCAGCAGGATCGACAGCGTGAGCGCGGCCTTGCGACCCGCGCGGTCGGCATACGCGCCGAGCACGATCGCGCCGAGCGGGCGCATGAAGAACGACACGCCGAACGTGCCGAGCGTGAGCAGCAGCGACACGGTGTCGTTGCCGGCCGGGAAGAACAGCTTCGAGATCGTCACCGCGAAAAAGCCGTAGACGACGAGATCGAACCACTCGAGCGCGTTGCCGATCGACGCGGCGACCACCGCGCGCCACACGCGCGGCGACGAGGCAATGGAGCTGGACTGCGTGACGGCATGCATCGGCGATCTCCTTGTCGTTGTACGTTCTGTTCGAGGCGGCCGCCGTCGCGCCGTCGGCCTGCCCGGCGCCGCATGGCCACATGCGGCGCTCGGGCGATTATAGGCGCGCAAAAAAAACCGCCGCGCTCCGGTAGCGGGAGCGCGGCGGTTTGCCCGCGGGGCCGGCGCGACGGCCGGCCCCGCCGGGGAGTCTTACTGCTGCTTGACCGCTTCGGCCGTGATCAGCAGCTTCGTCTTCATCTTGAAGCCGTACTGCTTGCCGTAGTCGAGGCCGAAATCGTCGCGGCTGAATTCGCCGACCGCGTCGACGCCGCACACTTCACGCTTGAGCATCGGGTGCGGCATGCACTTGAACGAATCGATCTTCAGCGTGAGCGGCTTCGTGACGCCGTGCAGCGTCAGGTTGCCGACCACCGACACCGGCTTGTCGCCGTCGAACTTGATCGTGCCCTTGTAGTTCGCCTGCGGGAACTTCGCCGCATCGAAGAACTCGGCCGTCTGCAGGTGCTCGTCGAGCTTCGCGCTGCCCGTGTGGATCGACGCGATGTCGGTCGTCACGTCGACCGTGCCGGTCTTCGCCGCGCGGTCGAGCGTCACGGTGCCGCTCGATTTGTCGAACTTGCCGCGCCAGACCGACAGGCCGCCGAAGTGGTCGGCCTCGAAGCTCGGGTACGTGTGGCTCGGATCGAACTGGTAGGTTGCGCTTTCGGCGAAGGCCGAGAACGACAGGGAAGCGGCCAGCGCGCCGGCAGCGATGATCAGATGCTTTTTCAAACTTTTTCTCCTGGAAACGGCGCCGCGCCCTCGCGCGGCATTCAGTTGAGGCGGCAACCTGCCGCTTACTTCGTGGCGACGAGATGGAACTTGATCTGCACTTCGTCCGCGACGATCGACGTGTCCTTCCACTCGCCGGTGCCGACGTTGAAGGTCGAACGCTTGATCGGCAGCACGCCGTCGAACGTCTGCGTCGCGCCGTTTTGCGCGACCGTGACGGGCACCGTGACGGTCTCGGCCTTGCCCTTGATCGTCAGCTTGCCGGTCACGTTGTACTTGTTGCCGCCGGCCGGCGCGATCGCCGACGACACGAAGGTCGCCTGCGGATAGGTCTTCGCGTCGAACCAGTCCTTGCCGGCGACCTGGTCGTTGTACATCTTGTCGCCGAGGTCGAAGCTCGCGACGTCGATCGTCATTTGCGCGCTGCCCTGCGCGGCTTTCGCCGGGTCGAACTTCACCTGCGCGGAAAACTTCTTGAACGCGCCTTCGGTCGGCACGTTCATCTGCTTCGACACGGCGGACACCTTGCTCTTCGCGAGATCGACGTCGGCATGCGCCGCGCCCGACGCGACAAGCACCGCCGCGGCGAACGCGGTCAGCATGGAACGGGAGAAAGACACTTTCATGGGATCCTTCATTTGGCAAAGGGAAGCATGCGCGACAGCAGGCCGTCGCGGTCCAACAACTGGTGCTTGAGCGCCGCGAGCACGTGCATCGCAACGAGCGAAAGCAGAATGTAATTCAAAGACACATGCAGCGTCTTGAAGGTTTCCTTGAGCGCCGGATCGGGGTCGATCAGGCGCGGCAGCGGCACGATGCCGAGATAGACGACCGGAATGTTCGACGCCGAGCTGTACAGGTAGCCCGTCACCGGGATCACGATCATCAGCACGTACAGCAGCATGTGCACGCCGTGCGACGCCGCGCGCTGCCACGCCGGCGTGTCGCCCGGCAGCGGCGGCGGGACGTGGGTCGCACGCCAGAGCACGCGCACGACGGCCAGCGCGAACACCGTCACGCCGATCCACTTGTGCCACGAGAAGTACTTCAGCTTGGTCGGCGTGAAGCCGGGAATGTCCGTCATCACCCAGCCGAGCGCGAAGCCGCAGATGATCAGCAGCGCGATCAGCCAGTGCAAGGCGATCGCGGTGTGCGCGTAGCGTGCCGGCACGGCCGGCGGCGATTTCGATGCCATCTTGGATTCCTCAGTTCAGCGAACGGCCGCGCCGGTAAATTCGTCCGACGCATGTCAAGGGCGCCATGCTACCGCAACCTTTTGACGTGCGCGGACTCTGAGGACAGGCGCGCCAGCCGGCTGACGGCTTCCCGCCATGTTACCGACCGGTCACGAAACTCACGATCCTTGACGCATCGAAAAAGCCCTTTTGGTAAGATTGGCGCGGGTTCCGGCCCCGTCGACGTGTTCCCCCAGCCGTCGCAACACCGCCTTTTCCATGCAACGATACGACCTGATTGCCTGCCACGAATGCGACGCACTGTTGCATAAACCGCGCCTGAGCGGCCGCCAGATCGCGCGCTGTCCGCGCTGCGACGCGCTGCTCTATCGCAACAGCACCACGCAGATCGAGCGCATCACCGCGCTCGCGGTCGCCGCGCTCGTCACGTTCATCATCGCGCAGACGTTCCCGATCCTCGAAATGGACCTGAACGGCACGCGCGTGCAGACGACCCTGATCGGCGCGATCGACACGCTGTGGCATCAGGACATGGAGATCGTCGGCGTGATGGTGTTCTGCTCGACCGTGCTGTTCCCGCTCGTCGAGATGGCCGCGCTGCTTTACGTCCTGCTGCCGATCCGCCGCGGCGTCGTGCCGCCCGGCCTCAACCTCGTGCTGCGCACGATCCAGCTCGTGCGGCCGTGGGGGATGATCGAGGTGTTCATGCTCGGCATCCTGGTCACGATCGTGAAGATGGTCAGCCTCGCGCGCGTCGTGCCCGACGCGGCGCTGTTCGCGTTCGGCGCGCTCACGCTGATGACCGCCGTCGTGCTGATGTTCGACCCGCGCACGGTGTGGGACATCGCCGACGACCTGCGTGCCGGCCGCGCGCCGGCGCGGCCCGACCCCGCCGCGCCGCTGCCGGACGCGCCCCGCCGATGACGAGCCCCACGCCGACCGCCGCCCGCGAGGGCTATGCCAGCTGCCACGCGTGCGGGCTCGTGCAGACGATCGACCAGCCGCACGCGCATTGCGCGCGCTGCGGCAGCGCGCTGCACATGCGCACCCCAAACAGCATCATGCGCACGTGGGCGCTGCTGCTCGCGGCCGCGATCCTCTACATTCCGGCGAACCTGCTGCCGATCATGCGCACCTCGTCGATCGTCGGCTCGCAGCAGGACACGATCATGAGCGGCGTCATCTATTTCTGGACGTCCGGCGACTGGCCGCTCGCCGTGGTCGTGTTCGTCGCCAGCATTCTCGTGCCGATGCTCAAGCTCGGCGTGCTGACGATCCTCGTCACCAGCGCGCAGCGCCGCGCCGCCTGGCGGCCGCTGCAGCGCACGCGCCTCTACCGGATCGTCGAGCGTATCGGCCGCTGGTCGATGCTCGACATCTTCGTCGTGACGCTGACCGTCGCGCTCGTCCATTTCCGTTCGCTCGCCGTCATCACGGCCGGCCCCGGCGCACTCGCGTTCGGCTCGGTCGTGATCCTGACGATGCTCGCGTCGATGCAGTTCGATCCCCGCCTGATCTGGGATCCAGTCGAAACCTCAGGGAATCACCATGAATAGTCCACAAGGCCCGCAGCACGACGCGCCCCGGCCACCCGATCCGGCGATCTCGACGAAAAGCGGCTGGCTGCCGTCGCTCGTCTGGCTCGTGCCGCTGATCGCCGCGCTGATCGGCATCGGCCTCGTGATCAAGTCCGTGCGCGAGCGCGGCCCGGAAATCACGATCAGCTTCCACAGCGCCGAAGGGCTCGAGCCGGGCAAGACCCAGGTCAAGTACAAGGACGTCGAGATCGGCACGGTCAAGACGATCAAGCTGTCGAAGGACCTGTCGCGCGTGCTGGTCCAGGTGCAGCTCAAGAAGGAAGCGGAAGACTTCGCGGTCCAGGGCTCGCGCTTCTGGATCGTGCGGCCGCGCGTCGGCGCGACCGGCGTATCGGGGCTCGGCACGCTGCTGTCCGGCGCGTACATCGGCGTCGACGCCGGCCACGGCCAGGACACGCTGACCGACTTCACGGGCCTCGAAACGCCGCCCGCCGTCACGGGCGACCAGAAAGGCACGCAATACGTGCTGCGCGGCGATTCGCTCGGCTCGGTGGACATCGGCTCGCCGGTCTACTACCGCCGCGTCCAGGTCGGCCAGGTGGTCGGCTTTTCGCTCGACAAGGACGGCACGGGCGTCACGTTCAACGTGTTCGTCAATGCGCCGTACGACCAGTACGTCGGCATGAATACGCGCTGGTGGCAGGCGAGCGGCGTCGATCTGCGGCTCGATTCGAGCGGCCTGAAGCTGAACACGCAGTCGCTCGCGACCGTGATCCTCGGCGGCATCGCGTTCCAGACGCCGCCGAACCAGGGCAGCGGCACGACCGCGCCGAACAACACGACGTTCCGCCTCGGCTCCGACGAGGGCGACGCGATGCGCGACCCGGACGGCCAACCGCTGCAGGTCGTGATGAACTTCAACCAGTCGCTGCGCGGGCTCGCCGTCGGCGCGCCGGTCGATTTCCGCGGCATCGTGCTCGGCGAAGTGACGAACATCGGCATCGACTTCGATCCGAAGACGAAGAACTTCCTGATGCCGGTGACGATCAACGTATATCCGGAACGCCTCGGCCGCCGCTTCCGCGAGACGATCGAAAGCAAGGGCGAACCGGCGCGCCGCGAGATCGTGGAGCGGCTCGTCCAGCACGGGCTGCGCGGCCAACTGCGCACCGGCAACCTGCTGACGAGCCAGCTGTACGTCGCGCTCGACTTCTTCCCGAAGGCGCCGCCCGTGAAGATCGATACCGCCCACCTGCCGTTCGAGCTGCCGACCGTGCCGAACACGCTCGACGAGCTGCAGCTGCAGGTCGCCGACATCGCGAAGAAGCTCGACAAGGTGCCGTTCGACCAGATCGGCGCGAACCTGAACAGCGCGCTCGCGAACGCCGACAAGCTGTTCAAGCAGCTCGACACGCAGGTCGCGCCGGAAGCGCGCGACACGCTGTCGGCCGCGAAGCAGACCTTCTCGACCGCCGAGGCGACGCTGCAGCAGGATTCGCCGCTGCAGTCCGACGTGCGCGGCGCGCTGAAGGAGCTCACGCGCACGCTGCAATCGCTGAACGCGCTCGCCGACTATCTGGAGCGCCACCCCGAATCGCTGCTCAAGGGCAAGCCAGGAGATAAACAATGACGACACGCGTGAACGGTTTCGCGAGCGGCGCGGCGGCGGCGCTCGCCGCACTCGCGCTCGCCGCATGCAGCTCGCCGCCCGCACGGTTCTACACGCTCAGCCCGGCCGACGCCGCGGCGCCGCTGCGCACCGCGCCGGCCAACCCGGCGTTCCTGATCGAGGTGCCGTCGGTCGGCGTGCCCGAGCAGGTCGCGAAGAGCCAGCTGGTCGTGCAGAAGAACGCCGCGCAGGTCGACGTGCTCGAGCAGGAACGCTGGGCGTCGCCGCCCGCCGACGAGATCCGCCGCGCGCTGTCGGACGATCTGGCCGCGCAGCTCGGCACGATCGACGTCGCGAATTCCGCGTATCCGGCCGGCGTGCCCGTGTACCGCATCAGCGTGAACGTGCAGCGCTTCGAATCGTGGCCGGGCAAGCGCGCGGCGGTCGACGCCGTCTGGAGCGTGCGCTCGCTCGCCACGCAGGCCGTGATGACCTGCCGCACGAGCGTCGCGGAACCGGTCGCCGACGGCTACGACGCGCTCGTCGCCGGCCACCGGCGCGCGCTCGACGTGATTGCCA
>NZ_BBSK01000008.1:0-5296 GCF_001319805.1 Burkholderia sp. E168m22 | reverse complement strand
GACGGCCGCCGCGCCGGTCGTGCCGTGCCCGGCCAACCCGACGTCCGGCGGCGACGCCGGCGCGACGGGCAAGTCCGGCGCATAAGCGAACGCGCACGGCGCGCGGGCGAACGTTCGACACGACGTTCGCCCGCGCGGTATGGAATGGCGTGGTGCAGCCGGCAGCACGCGCGCCCGTCGTCGGCTGCACGCCGCTGCCACCGGCCCCGCGCACAGCCTTCACTGGCCGAACGGCCATGACATTCTTTGTCAAAGCCGCCGGAACCCGCGCCATACAATGCGGTCGGCTTGCGTTTTCCGGCCCGATTGACGATCCTACGCACTTTCAGGCTCGCGCCGTTCGTCGTGCGCGCGAGCCAGCGGCGCCGGGCCGCGCTCGGCCCGACCGCCGTGCCTCCCGGCGCCCGCACGCGAATCGCGTGCACCGCGGCGGGGCAGCCGCATCGCGGGTCCCCGTGCCCCGTCCGGCACCGGCCCCGTCTCACCCGTTCTCACCGGCGTCGCGCCGTTTCCCCGGCCGGCATCCCGAACCCGCCCGTCCCGGGCTTTCGCTATTCCGTTTATGTTTCGTTCCCTGACGACCCTGATCAAGAAGTGGCGCGCGTCGCGCAATGCCGGTCACCAGCTCGATGCGCTGCTCGCCAACGCCGACGCCGACGCGTCGTACGCCGAGCGCAGCGAATGGCTGATCGAGCTCGCGCACTGGCTGCGCCGCAACGGCACGGTGCAGGACGCGCCGGCCGAGCGCGACGCCGACACACGCACGTATCCGGCCCATGCGCGGCTGCGCTACCTGTTCCACGTGCTCGACCGCAACCCCGCGTGGAAAGCGCACGCGGCGCGCATTCTGCGCGGCATCCTGCGCGAGTGCGACGGCATCTCGCTGCTGTGCGACGCCGGCATGCCGGTGCATTCGGGCTTCTTCGGCGCGCTGTTCGAGCGGATCGATTCGTCGCTGATCCCGCCCGCGCCGAACCGCCGCGAGCTGTCGGCGCTGTTCACGCTGATGTTCCCCGCGCCCGAGGACGCGAAATGGATCGACGCGCTGCCCGACGACCTGCTCGCGCGCCTCGCCGGCCTGATCTCGTTCGACGTCACCGAGGAAGAGCGCCACGAGCCCGGCTCGTTCTCGCGCGACCTGCTGGCCGCGCTGCACAACCTGACCTGCCAGATCAGCTCGACCGGCCTGTCGCAGACGGTGCGCAGCCGGCTGTCCGACGACGACGCGCGCAAGCCGCTCGAATCGCAGCCGTTCTACCGCCTCACCCGCGCGATGCTCGCGGTCGAGACCGCGCATGCGGCCGTCGAGGACGGCGGCGACCCGAGCAAGCTGCTGCACGAGGTGAACTACCTGCGCGTGCTGCTCGACGAATGCCGGATCGCCGTCGACGACGTGTTCGCGCACCTGTACCGCAACGGCGTGTCGGTCGACATCGTGTTCCAGGTCGAGCGGATGCGCATGCGCATCCTGCGCGCGGAAACGCTGCTGAACGCATGGATGGCGCGCGACGACCTGCACGGGATGGCGCACCTCACCGCCGAGCTGGTCGATGCGAACCAGAACAGCCAGAGCGTCGCGCATCTCGTGCGCAGCAACTTCTCGCTGTTCGCGCGCAAGCTCGTCGAGACCAACGCTGACACCGGCGAGCACTACATCTCGCGCGGCCGCACCGAGTACCTGAAGATGCTGCGGATGGCCGCGGGCGGCGGCCTCGTCACCGTCGTGACCGTGTGCGTGAAGTTCGCGATCACGGGCGCGCACCTGCAGTCGATGCTCGAAGGGCTGCTCGCGGGCATCAACTACGCGGCCAGCTTTATGCTGATGCACTTCCTGCACTTCACGCTCGCGACCAAGCAGCCCGCGATGACCGCGCCGACGCTCGCGCGCGAGCTCGACGACACCGGCCACGAGGAAGGCGTGAAGACGTTCGTCGCGTCGGTGATCGCGCTGATCCGCACGCAGGCGGCCGCGATTTCCGGCAACGTGCTCGTCGTGCTGCCCGTGTGCCTGCTCGTGCAGCTGTTCGCGAGCAACGTGCTGCACGCGAACCTGATCTCGCCGGAGAAGGCGCACGCGACGCTGCATTCGTTCTCGCTGCTCGGCCCGACGCCGTTCTACGCGGCCCTCACCGGCGTGCTGCTGTGGGCGTCGAGCCTGCTCGCGGGCTGGGCCGACAACTGGTTCGTGCTGCACCGGGTCGGCGACGCGCTCACGTACAACCGCCGGCTGCGCCTGACGCTCGGCGCGACCGGCGCCGCGAAGCTCGCGCATTTCTGCCGCTCGAACGTCGCCGGCGTGGTCGCGAACGTCGGCCTCGGCCTGATGCTCGGCCTCGTGCCGGCGATCGTCACCGTGTTCATGTTCCCGTTCGAGGTGCGGCACGTGACGCTGTCGGCCGGCTCGATCGGGATCGCGCTCGGCGTGCTGGGCAAGGGTGCGCTCGGCACGCCCGAGCTGTGGTGGGCCGCCGCCGGCGTGCTCAGCATGGCGATCCTCAACGTGCTCGTGAGCTTCGCGCTCGCGTTCACGATGGCCGTGCGCTCGCGCAGCCTGCGCCCGACCAAGGTGCGCGCGCTCGTCGCGGCGATCGTCCGCACGGTGCTGTCGAACCCGCTCGCGCTGTTCTGGCCGGCGGCCAACCCCGCCGCGCGCGCCGGCCAGCCGGGCACGCACTGACTTGCGGCGCGGTGGCGGCGCCCGGCCGGGCGCCCCTCGCCGCCCTCCCGGCACGCGCGAGCGGCCGTCGCCCCTACGCCGCCGCGCCGAAACGCCGGCCCCGGTCGCCCGCGCCGCGTACAATAGTGGACTTTTGCACGTCCTCACCCGCCTTATGTCCTCGCCCACCCTGTTCGAATTCTTCGCCCCCTGCCCGCGCGGCCTCGAAGCGGCGCTTGCCGCCGAGCTGGCCGAAATCGCCGGCCGCCACCTGAACGGCGCGCCGTTCACCGCGGGCGCGCAGGTGCCGGGCGGCGTCCATTTCAGCGGCGGCTGGGCCGCCGGCATGGCCGCGAACCTCCATTCGCGCATCGCGAGCCGGATTCTGCTGAAGATCGCGCACGGCCCGTACCGCAACGAACAGGACGTCTACGCGCTCGCGCTCGAGCAGCCGTGGGAACGCTGGTTCGCGTCGACGCAGACGCTGCGCATCGACATCACCGCGATCAAGTCGCCGCTGAAGAGCCTCGAATTCACGACGCTGCGCGTGAAGGATGCGATCTGCGACCGGATGCGGGAGAAAACCGGCTCGCGGCCGAGCATCGACACCGGTGCACCGGACGTGCGCGTGTTCGCGTTCCTGACCGTCAACGAGTGCACGCTGTACCTCGACACGTCGGGCGAGCCGCTGTTCAAGCGCGGCTGGCGTCTCGACAAGGGGGCGGCGCCGCTGCGCGAGAACCTCGCGGCCGGCATCCTGCGCCTGACGGGCTGGACGCCCGGCACCGCGCTGTACGACCCGATGTGCGGCAGCGGCACGTTCCTCGCGGAAGCCGCGCAGATCGCGCTCGGCGTGGCGCCCGGCGTCGAGCGCCGGTTCGGCTTCGAAAAGCTCAAGCAGTACGACATCACCGCGTGGCAAGGGCTGAAGGTGCCGGCGCTCGACGCGAAGCGCGCGGCGCGCGCCAAGCGCGGCGAAGCGCTCGGCGTGTACGGCAGCGACATCTCCGGCGACATGCTCGAGAAGGCGCGCGCGAACCTCGAACGCGCGGGCGTGCCGTCGGTGTGGCTCAAGCAGGTCGACGCGCGCGGGATGACGCCGCCGTGCGACGGGCCGGGCATCCTCCTCGCGAACCCGCCGTACGGCGAGCGGATCGAAGTGCGCGGCCGCAGCGCGCGCGGCGAGGTGCGCGAAACCGGCCGCAACCGCGGCAACGACGACGCATTCCGCCGCACGCACACCGACGCGCCGGACAGCGAGTTCTTCAACGCGCTCGGCGATGCGCTGAAGCAGCGCTTCACGGGCTGGCAGGCGTTCCTGCTGACGTCCGACCGTTCGCTGCCGGGCCAGTTGCGCCTGCGCGAATCGGCCAAGACGCCGCTGTTCAACGGCGCGCTCGAATGCCGGCTGTTCCGCTTCGACCTGATCGCCGGCAGCGTGAAGGCGCGCCCGGCGGCAGCGGAAGGCGACGACGCGTAAGCCAGCCGTTCGCTTCCACACGCAACGACTTCCAGGGGCCGCCATCGCGGCCCCTGTACTTTTGCGGAGCCGGTCAGGGCTTCGACTGCGACCGGCGCGCCATCGTGAACGGCAGCGCATGCCCCGTCTCGAGCAGCGACTTCAGGCTCGACAGCACGACCGGCCAGCCGCCGCGAATCCCGCGATCCCTCTCCGAACCGGACGCGAGCCCGTCGTGCGTGGCGGTCAGCTTCACGACGCCGGCGAGCGGCTCGACCAGACAGATGACAACTCTACTGACAATACGGTGTCAGCAGCCCGCGCTCACACTGCAATCCCGGCGCAATGCAGGCTGGTTTCCACACCGAATCCGCATAACAACGCAAACAACGCAACAAGGAGCTCGTCATGACGTCAGCAACCGCCACTGCCACCCCGGAACGCGCGATCGCCTGGTTCGACATTCCGTCCCTCGATTTCGACCGCGCGATCCGCTTCTACGAAACCGTGCTGCAAACCACGTTGCAGCGCGCGGTCATCGGCGGCGTGCCGATGGCGACGTTCGATCGCGACGCGTCGAGCACGGGCGGCAGCATCGTGTTCGATCCGCAGCAGATCAAGCCGAGCGCGAACGGCGTGCTCGTCTACCTGAACGCCGGCGAATCGGTCGTCGCGGCGCTCGAACGCGCGAAGCGCGCGGGCGGCGTCGTGCAGGGCTCGGTCGTCGAGCTGCCGAACAACTACGGCTACGTCGGCTACCTGATCGACACGGAAGGCAACCGCGTCGGCCTGCACGCGCCGAAATGCCACTGAGCGCAGCGGTCAGCGGGCCGGCGCGGCGCTATCATCGCGAAGTCCCCGTCGCCAGAGGAATCGAGGTGCTGTCATGACCCGCCGTGCCGACCGCCTGTTCCAGATCGCCGAGCTGTTGCGCGGGCGTCGTCTCACGACCGCGCAACAGCTGGCCGACTGGCTGTCGGTGTCGCCGCGCACGGTCTATCGCGACGTGCGCGACCTGCAACTGTCAGGGGTGCCGATCGAAGGCGAAGCCGGCATCGGCTACCGGCTGAACCGCAACGCGAGCCTGCCGCCGCTCACGTTCACGGCCGAGGAGCTGGCGGCGCTCGCCACCGGCGCGCGCATGCTCGAGACCTGGGGCGGCGCGCGCTTCGCGAGCGGCG
>NZ_BBSK01000007.1:0-20864 GCF_001319805.1 Burkholderia sp. E168m22 | reverse complement strand
GACGCGATCCACCAGGCGATCGACACGCGCCACATCGTCAGCTTCGACTACCGCGACCGGCTCGGCGCGCATTCGCAGCGCCGCGTCTGGCCACTCGGGCTCGTCTACTGGGGCGGGCGCTGGACGATCGGCGCGTGGTGCGAGCTGCGCGGCGATTTCCGCACCTTCGACATCGCGCGGATGGGCGACATCACCGTGCACGAGCAGTTTCCGGACATGGAAGGCCGGCGGATCGCCGACTACATGCGGATCGCGGAAGCGCCCATGCGCTGACGCGCTGACGTGGCAAGGCGGCGGACACGCGCCGCCCTTCATTTTCCGGGCGCCATGTGGCGCCCGGCCCCACTTTCGTCACCCACCGAACACCACCGGCCGCTTCGGCCGCTCGTCGACGTGCAGCGAAAACACGTCCGCACGCGCATAGTGGCCGACGACGTCGAAGTCGTAGCGCGCCTTCACGAGCTCGTCGGTGTCGATCCGCGCGGTCACGAGCCCGGCCTCGCCGATCAGCGGCTCCGCCAGCAGTTCGCCGAGCGGCCCGACGATCACGCTGCCGCCGCGGATCAGCGGCCGCTCGGGGTCCCAGCCCGGCACATCGATGCCGAGCGCGCGCGGCGACGGCTGCACCTGGCACGCGCTCACGACGAAGCAGCGCCCTTCGTGCGCGATGTGCCGCATCGAGCTCTGCCACACGTCGCGCTCGTCGACGGTCGGCGCACACCAGATCTGAACACCTTTCGCGTACATCGCGCAGCGCAGCAGCGGCATGTGGTTCTCCCAGCAGATCGCGGCGCCCGCGCGGCCTGCGGCCGTGTCGACGACCGGCAGCGTCGAGCCGTCGCCCTGCCCCCAGATCAGCCGCTCGGTGCCGGTCGGCATCAGCTTGCGGTGCTTCGCGACGAGCCCGTCGCGCGGATCGAAGAACAGCGCCGTGCAGTACAGCGTGCTGCCGCCGCGCTCGATCACGCCGACCACGAGGCTCGCGCCGGTGCGCTGCGACAGCGCGGCCAGCTCGTCGGTTTCCGGCCCCGGCACGTCGATCGCCTGCGCGGCGTAGCGCGCATACGCGTCGCGCCCCTCGGGCAGCCGGTAGCCAAGCCGCGTGCCGAAGATCTCGCCTTTCGGATAGCCGCCGAGCACGGCCTCGGGCAGCACGACCAGCGACGCGCCGCTGTCGCGGATCGCGGTTTCGTAGCCGAGGATCGTGTCGAGCGTGGCGCGCGTGCCGGCGGGCGACGCGCCGATCTGCAGCGCGGCGATGACTGAGGTGGACATGAAGGCGTCTCCGGTGAATGCGGTGAGTGGGATGACGCCATCTTTGTCGATATCATTTCATCGATCAAATCGATACAACGATAACTGACATGAATGTAGATGATATCGCCGGCCTCGACCTGAACCTGCTGAAGGTGTTCGAGGCGCTGTACGAGGAAGGCGGCGCGAGCCGCGCGGCGCTGCGGCTCGACCTCACGCAGTCGGCGGTCAGCGCGGCGCTCGGGCGGCTGCGCGTGATCTATGCCGATCCGCTGTTCGTGCGCACCGGCCGCGGGCTCGCGCCGACGCCGCGCGCGGACGAACTGAAGCCGATCCTGTCCGATGCGCTCGACCGCTGCCGCGAAAGCCTCGCGATCGCGGCCGACGGTGGCGACCGCGTCGGCCGCACGATCTCGATCGGGCTGTCCGACGATTTCGAGATCGCGCTCGGCCGTGCGTTGATCGACGCGGTCGCGCACGAAGCCGCCGGCATCCGGCTGATCTTCCGGCAGACCCACAGCGGCATCGCCGGCGACGCGCTGCTGCGTCACGGCATCGACCTCGCGATCGCGTCGGGCGGGTTCTCGGCGAACGGGCTCAGCCGGCGCGCGGTCGCGACCGGCGGCTATGCGTGCCTGATCGATCCGGCCGGCCGCGCGCGGGCGCCGCGCACGCTGACGCTCGCCGAGTTCCTGCGGCGCGACCATCTGCTCGTGTCGTCGGGCGGCGTGATCGGGATCGTCGACGAGGCGCTGGCCGCGCTCGGCCACAAACGGCGCGTCGCGGCATCGACCACGCATTTCGCCGCGCTGCCGTACCTGCTCGCCGGCTCCGACGCGGTCGCGACGATTCCCGCGCACGCGGCGCATGCGATCGCGCAGGCGACCTCGCTGCGTGCGCTCGCGTGCCCGGTCGACCTGCCGCGCTATCCGGTCGAAATCGGCTGGCGCACGAGCACGCAGCGCGATCCGGCGATCGTGCGCGTACGCGACGCGATCGCCGCCTGCGTCGCACGCCTCGTCGCCCCATGAAAAAGGCCCGGCCGGCTTCTTGTACCGGTCGGGCCTGTCCGGAGGCACGGCGCCCGCGCATCGAAGCGGGCGCCGCGTAGCCGAGGGCATGCGTTACTCGACGGCCTTCACCATGTCCTCGATGACCTTCTTCGCATCGCCGAACACCATCATCGTCTTGTCCATGTAGAACAGGTCGTTGTCGAGGCCCGCGTAGCCGGCCGCCATCGAGCGCTTGTTGACGATCACCGTGCGCGCCTTGTACGCCTCGATGATCGGCATCCCCGCGATCGGCGATTTCGGATCGTTCTTCGCGGCCGGGTTCACGACGTCGTTCGCGCCGAGCACGAGCACCACGTCCACCTGGCCGAATTCGCCGTTGATGTCCTCCATCTCGTGCACGATCTCGTACGGCACTTCCGCTTCCGCGAGCAGCACGTTCATGTGCCCCGGCATCCGCCCCGCGACCGGGTGGATCGCGTACTTCACGTCGATGCCCTTCTCGACCAGCTTGTCGGTCAGCTCCTTCAGCGCGTGCTGCGCGCGGGCGACGGCGAGCCCGTAACCCGGCACGATCACGACCGATTCCGCGTTGCCGAGCATGAACGCCGCGTCATCGGCCGAGCCCGACTTCACCGGCCGCTGCTCCTGCGCGCCCGCCGCGCCGCCGGCCGCCGCTTCGCCGCCGAACCCGCCGAGGATCACGTTGAAGAACGAGCGGTTCATCGCGTGGCACATGATGTACGACAGGATCGCACCCGACGAGCCGACCAGCGAGCCGGCGATGATCAGCATCGCGTTGTTCAGCGAGAAGCCGATGCCGGCCGCGGCCCAGCCCGAGTACGAGTTCAGCATCGACACGACCACCGGCATGTCCGCGCCGCCGATCGGGATGATGATCAGCACGCCGAGCACGAACGCGATCGCCGTCATGATGATGAACGGCAGCCACGCCTGCGTGATGAAGAACAGGATGCCGAAGCCGAGCATCGCGATCGCGAGCATCAGGTTGATCAGGTGCTGGCCGGCATACACGACCGGCGCGCCCTGGAACAGCCGGAACTTGTACTTGCCCGACAGCTTGCCGAACGCGATCACCGACCCGGAGAACGTGATCGCGCCGACGAACGTGCCGATGAACAGCTCGACGCGGTTGCCGTACGGGATGAAGCTCGACGAGACCGCGTCCTGCGGCACGAGCCCGAACGCTTCCGGCTCCGACACGACCGCATACGCGATGCACACGGCCGCGAGACCGATCAACGAGTGCATCGCCGCGACGAGTTCCGGCATCTTCGTCATCTCGACGCGCGCGGCGACGAATGCCCCGACACCTCCGCCGACGATCAGCGCGCCGAGCACGAGCGCGAGGCCGAGCGGCAGGTTCGCGCCGAGCCACGCGGCCTGCTTGACGATCAGCGCGATCGTCGTGAGGATCGCGATGGCCATCCCGACCATCCCGAACAGGTTGCCGCGGCGCGCGCTCTTCGGGTTCGACAGCCCCTTCAGCGCCTGGATGAAGCACACCGACGCGACGAGGTACAGCAGCGTAACGACGTTCATGCTCATCGCGCACCCTCCTTGCTGCCCTCGATACGCTTGGGCTCCTTCTTGCGGAACATCTCGAGCATGCGCCTCGTCACGAGAAAGCCGCCGAACACGTTGACGGCCGCGAGCGCGACCGCGAGCGTGCCGAAGAACTTGCCGGTCGCGCCGACGGTGAGCGCCGCCGCGAGCATCGCGCCGACGATCACGATCGCCGAGATCGCGTTGGTCACGGCCATCAGCGGCGTATGCAGCGCCGGCGTGACGTTCCAGACGACGTGGTAGCCGACGTACACCGCCAGCACGAAGATGATCACGTTGATCACCGTGTGATTGATGACTTCCATGGTCTCCTCCGTTATTTGCGCGTCACTTCACCGTCGCGGCACAGCAGCGTCGCGGCGACGATGTCGTCGGTCAGGTCGATGTTCAGCGTGCCTTCCTTCGTGACGATCAGCTTCAGGAAGTCGAGCAGGTTGCGTGCGTACAGTGCCGACGCGTCCGACGCGACCATCGACGCGAGGTTCGTGTAGCCGGCAATCGTCACGCCGTTGTGCACGATCACCTGATCGGCGACGGTCAGCGGGCAGTTGCCGCCCTTGCGGCCGTCGATTTCCGGGCCGCGGCCGGCCGCGAGATCGACGAGCACCGAGCCGGGCTTCATCGACTGCGCGGTGTCGACCGAGATCAGCGTCGGCGCCGGGCGGCCGGGAATCAGCGCGGTGGTGATCACGATGTCGGCCTGCTTCGCGCGTTCGTGCACGAGCGCGGCCTGGCGGCCGAGCCACGACGGCGGCATCGGGCGCGCATAGCCGCCGACGCCCTGCGCGGCTTCGCGCTCTTCGTCGGTTTCGAACGGCACGTCGAGGAATTTCGCGCCGAGCGACTCGATCTGCTCCTTCACCGCCGGCCGCACGTCGGACGCCTCGATCACCGCGCCCAGCCGCTTCGCGGTCGCGATCGCCTGCAGGCCCGCGACGCCCGCGCCGAGAATCAGCACGCGCGCCGCCTTCACGGTGCCCGCGGCCGTCATCAGCATCGGCATGAAGCGCGGATACAGCGACGCGGCCACCAGCACGGCCTTGTAGCCGGCGATGTTCGCCTGCGACGACAGCACGTCGAGACTCTGCGCACGCGTGGTGCGCGGCGCGGCCTCGAGCGCGAAACCGGTCACGCCGGCCGCGGCGAGTTGCGCCGCCTGCTCGCCGTTGAACGGCTCGAGCATGCCGACCAGCACGGCGCCGCGCTTGAGCAACGGCAGCTCAGCGTCGGTGGGCGCCTGGACCTTCAGCACGAGATCGGCGGCAAAAGCAGCCGACTGGTCGGTCAATTCGGCGCCGGCGGCCACATAGGCTTCATCGGGATAGCTGGCTGCGCTGCCGGCCCCTTTCGCGATACTGACCCGATGGCCGGCCGCCGCGTATTTCTTCACGGTTTCCGGCGTCGCGGCCACGCGCGCCTCGTTGGCCCGCGTTTCAGCAGGCACTCCAATATGCATCGTCAGTTCCTCCAGTCATTGTCAGTATTTCTTTTCTTGCGTTCTTTACTGCGCAACGAGCCGGACAGGCTGACTTACCGGCTCACGAGCAACGGCTTTCACGCTGCACTTTAACCGAAAGCGATGCCCCCGCCAGCACTTTCCGCACGACCGTGCTCGAATGCGACATCCGTTTGGTCGGTGCCGTCGCGCCGCGCCCGGACGGATGAACTCCGAGGGTCGGATTCGTCTAACCAGACGGCCGGCAGCGTTCGGGCGCAACCGGTAAAATGCCGACCATGAAACCCGAACTCTGGACCCCGCATGTGACGGTCGCCGCGCTCGTCGAGCGCGCCGGCCGCTTTCTCGTGATCGAGGAAGAAACCTCGACGGGCCTGCGCATCAACCAGCCGGCCGGTCATCTGGAAGCCGGCGAAACGCTGGCCGACGCCGTGATCCGCGAAACGCTCGAGGAAACCGCGCACCCGTTCACGCCCGACGCACTCGTCGGCGTCTATCTCGCGCACTACGACCGCCCCGGCAGCGCCGGCGCGACCTACCTGCGCTTCACGTTCTGCGGCACGGCCGGCGAACCGATCGCGGGCCACGTGCTCGACGATGGCATCGTGCGCACGCTGTGGATGACGGCCGACGAGCTGCGCGCCTGCAGCGAGCGCCATCGTTCGCCCGCGGTGATGCGCTGCGTCGACGACTATCTCGCCGGGCGGCGCGTTCCGCTCGATTTCGTGCACACGCATTCGGTCGCCCCGCGCCCCGAGGCATTCGAACGTCAGGCGGTCAGCAAATGAGCAAGCGCCGTGTAGTGGTGGGCATGTCGGGCGGCGTCGATTCGTCGGTGACCGCGTGGCTGCTCAAGGAACAGGGCTACGACGTGGTCGGCCTGTTCATGAAGAACTGGGAAGACGACGACGGCGAGTACTGCTCGACGCGCCAGGACTGGATCGACGTCGTGTCGGTGGCCGACCTGATCGGCATCGACGTGGAAGCCGTCAACTTCGCCGCGGAATACAAGGACCGCGTATTCGCCGAGTTCCTGCGCGAATACTCGGCCGGCCGCACGCCGAACCCGGACGTGCTGTGCAACGCCGAGATCAAGTTCAAGGCGTTCCTCGACCACGCGATGTCGCTCGACGCGGAAATGATCGCGACCGGCCACTATGCGCGCGTGCGCGAACGCGACGGGCGTTTCGAACTGCTGAAGGCCTTCGATCATACGAAAGACCAGTCGTACTTCCTGCACCGGCTGAATCAGGCGCAACTGTCGAAGACGATGTTCCCGCTCGGCGAGATCCCGAAGACGAAGGTGCGCGAGATCGCCGCGCAGATCGGGCTGCCGAACGCGAAGAAGAAGGATTCGACCGGCATCTGCTTCATCGGCGAACGGCCGTTCCGCGATTTCCTGAACCGCTATCTTCCGACCAAACCCGGCCCGATGAAGACGCCCGACGGCAAGGTGGTCGGCGAGCACATCGGCCTCGCGTTCTACACGTTCGGCCAGCGCAAGGGCATCGGCCTCGGCGGCAGCAAGAGCGGCAGCGGCGAGCCGTGGTTCGTCGCCGCGAAGGACATCGCGTCGAACACGCTGTACGTCGTGCAGGGCCACGATCATCCATGGCTGCTGTCGCGCGAGCTCGTCGCCGGCAACGTGAGCTGGGTCGCCGGCGAGCCGCCGGCGGACGGCTTCGCGTGCGGCGCGAAGACGCGCTACCGGCAGGCCGATGCGGCGTGCGTGTTCGGCGCGGCGGCAACCGGCCCGGCAGGCGAAGCGCGCTTCTCGCTCGCGTTCGACGATGCGCAGTGGGCCGTCACGCCCGGCCAGTCGGCCGTGCTGTACGACGGCGAGATCTGCCTCGGCGGCGGCATCATCGAATCCGCGGCCACCGGCCAGCCCGGTCAGGCCACGTCGGCGGGCCACGCGCCGGCACTCGCCGAAGCACGCTGACATCCATTCGGTTTAGACTTGCGGCACGTCGCGCCCGGCGGAACACGATTCCGTCGCGGCCGGCGCGCCGCCGCGCAGCGTACGCATGGCGGTATTTCAAGATTCTTACGGAGTCCCCATGCTTTCAAGACGCTACCTCGCGATGTGGTGTGCTGTCCTGCTGCTCATCGCCGCGGCCGCACTCGCGTCGATCCACGTGCTTTCGTGGCTGTGGATCATCCTCCCCATCGCCCTCGTCGCGCTCGGCCTGTACGACCTGAACCAGGACCGCCACGCGATCCTGCGGAACTACCCGCTCTGGGGCCACTTCCGCTTCCTGTTCGAATTCATCCGACCTGAAATCCGTCAGTACTTCGTCGAGGACGATACCGACGAGAAGCCGTTCTCGCGTGCGCAGCGCAGCCTCGTCTACCAGCGTGCGAAGAACGTCGCCGACAACCGCCCGTACGGCACCGAGCTGAACGTGAAGGCCGTCGCGCACGAATGGATCAGTCATTCGCTCGCGCCGACGAAGTTGCCGAACCACGATTTCCGCATCCGCGTCGGCGCGAATCGCGCGCAACCGTACGACATTTCGATCTTCAACATCTCGGCGATGAGCTTCGGCTCGCTGTCCGCGAACGCGATCCGCTCGCTGAACCTCGGCGCGAAGAAAGGCGGCTTCGCGCACGACACCGGCGAAGGCTCGCTGTCGAAGTACCACCGCGAGAACGGCGGCGACATCATCTGGGAAATCGCGTCCGGCTACTTCGGCTGCCGCAACGACGACGGCACGTTCAACCCCGACAAGTTCGCGAAGCAGGCCGCCGATCCGCAGGTCAAGATGATCGAGGTGAAGCTGTCGCAGGGCGCGAAACCCGGCCACGGCGGCGTGCTGCCGGCCGCGAAGATCACGCCGGAAATCGCCGAGACGCGCGGCGTGCCGATGGGCAAGGACTGCATCTCGCCCGCCACGCACTCGGAATTCTCGACGCCGCGCGGGCTGCTCGAATTCGTCGAGCGGCTGCGCACGCTGTCCGGCGGCAAGCCGACCGGCTTCAAGCTGTGCATCGGCCATCCGTGGGAATTCTTCGGGATCGCGAAAGCGATGCTCGAGACGGGCATCGTGCCCGACTTCATCGTCGTCGACGGCGCGGAAGGCGGCACCGGCGCGGCACCGCTCGAATTCACCGACCACGTCGGCGTGCCGCTGCAGGAAGGGCTGCTGCTCGTGCACAACACGCTCGTCGGCATCGGCGTGCGCGATCGCGTGAAGCTCGGCGCGAGCGGCAAGATCATCACCGCGTTCGACATCGCGCGCACGCTCGCGATCGGCGCGGACTGGGTGAATTCGGCGCGCGGCTTCATGTTCGCGGTCGGCTGCATCCAGGCGCAGCACTGCCACACCGACCGCTGCCCGACCGGCGTCGCGACACAGGACCCGGTGCGCCAGCGTGCGCTCGTCGTGCCCGACAAGGCCGAGCGCGTGTACAACTTCCACCGCAATACGCTGCATGCGCTGCAGGAACTCGTGCAGGCGGCCGGCCTCGCCCATCCGTCCGAGTTGCGCGCGCATCACATCGTGCAGCGGGTCGCGCCGCACGAGGTGAGGCTGATGTCGCAACTGCTGAAGTACCTGAAACCCGGTGCGCTGCTCGACGGCCAGACCTGCGGCTTCTCGCTGTACGACAAGTGGTGGCCGATCGCGCGCAGCGACTCGTTCACGCTCGGCGAAGCGGTGTACGCGTCGATCGACTGATGCAGGCAGCCGGCCCGCTCCGGCGGCGGGCGGCCTGCGCCGCAAAAAGAAAAGCGCCCTGCGGGCGCTTTTCTTTCGTCTGCCGAATGCGTAAGGACCGGGCCGCGGCTCAGCTCTGCGGCGGCAGCGTATCGGCGAACGATTGCCGCTGCAGCAGCTTCACGAAGTGCTTGTCGAGGTTCGGGTGGCGATCGCGCCAGTTGAGCTCGGGCATCCGGAAGTCGAGGTAGCCGAGCGCGCAGCCGAGTGCGATGTCGGCGAGCGTGTAATGATTGCCGACGCACCACGCCTTGCCGCCGAGGCCCTGCGACATCGCGACGAGCGCGTCGTCGATCTTGCGTTGCTGACGCGCGATCCAGCTCGCACTGCGCTGCGCTTCGTCGCGCATCGTGTGTTCGAGACGGATCGCGACGGCTGCGTCGAGCACGCCGTCGCCCAGTGCCTCCCAGCAGCGCACTTCGACGCGCTCGCGGCCCGACGGCGGAATCAGCTTGCCGACCGGCGACAGCGTATCGACGTATTCGCAGATCACGCGGGAATCGAACACCGCGGCACCATCCTCCATCACGAGGCACGGGACCTTGCCGAGCGGATTCGATGCATGAATATCCGTCTCCGGCGCCCACACGTCCTCGAGCTCCAGCTTGTAGTCGATCTTCTTTTCAGCAAGCACGATCCGCGCCTTTCGGACGTACGGGCTGCTGAGCGAACCGATTAATTTCATCATCTGCCTTTTCAAGGGAACTGCCGAGAGTATACGTTGTCGTCGATCATAACCGGCCGGTGCAGCCGGGTAGAAAATCGCCCGTCCGGCCTGTGGATGGTTTGCAACAGCCGCCGCGCGGGCCTTGGCCGGTGCGGCTTCGGGCCCTGCTCTCACGCACCGCGTCGCGCGGCGCTACAATCGCACGATGAATGCGCCCCTCGATACCGCCATCGCCGTCGACGTCTACCGCCAGCGCCGTGAACGCGTGCTTGCCGCACTGCGTGCCGCGGGCGGCGGCGTCGCCATCGTCCCCACCGCGCCGGAAATGCTGCGCAACCGCGATACGGCCTACCCGTACCGGTTCGACAGCTACTTCCATTACCTGACGGGCTTCACCGAGCCGGACGCCGTGCTCGTGCTGAACGCGGCCGCGCCGCACGGCGCGCCGGAATCGATCCTGTTCTGCCGCGCCAGGAACGTCGACCGCGAGATCTGGGAAGGCTTTCACTACGGGCCCGACGCCGCGCGCGACGCGTTCGGCTTCGACGCGGCCTTCGCGACCGACGTGATCGACACCGAGATGCCGCGCCTGCTCGCCGATGCGGGCACCGTGCACTACCGGTTCGGCGCATCGGCCGACTTCGAGCGCCAGCTCGCCGGCTGGATCGACGCGGTGCGCCAGCAGGCACGCGCGGGCGTCGCCGCACCGGACGCGCTGCTCGACCTCACGCCGCTGCTCGACGACATGCGGCTCGTGAAGGACGAACACGAACTCGCGATCATGATGCGCGCCGCGCACATCTCCGCGCTCGCGCACCGCCGCGCGATGCAGGTGTGCCGCCCGGGCATCCGCGAATACGAGCTCGAAGCCGAGCTGCTGTACCTGTTCCGCAAGCACGGCGCGCAGGCGCCCGCGTACGGTTCGATCGTCGCGGCCGGTGCGAATGCGTGCGTGCTGCACTACCCGGCCGGCAACGCGGCCGCGCGGGACGGCGACCTGATCCTGATCGACGCCGCGTGCGAACTCGACGGCTATGCGTCGGACATCACGCGCACGTTCCCGGCCAACGGCCGCTTCTCGCCCGCGCAGCGCACGCTGTACGACATCGTGCTCGCCGCGCAGCAGGCCGCGATCGATGCGACACGCGCGGGCGTGCCGTTCGAGGCGCCGCACGACGCGGCCGTCCGCGTGCTCGCGCAGGGGCTGCTCGACACCGGCATCATCCCGAAAACGCGCTTCTCGAACGTCGACGACGTGATCGCCGAGCGCGCGTACACGCGCTTCTACATGCACCGCACCGGCCACTGGCTCGGGATGGACGTGCACGACTGCGGCGACTACCGCGAGCGGCTCGCCGCGCGCGACGCCAACGGCGCGCTGCCGTGGCGCACGCTGAAACCCGGCATGACGCTCACCGTCGAGCCCGGCCTGTACGTGCGCGCGGCCGACGACGTGCCGCCCGAGTACTGGAACATCGGCATCCGCATCGAGGACGATGCGATCGTACGCGAGCACGGCTGCGAGCTGATCACGCGCGGCGTGCCGGTCGCGGCCGACGAGATCGAGGCGCTGATGCGCGCGGACGCATGACCGGCCGCCGACCGTTACCTCCGTTTCACGAATCAAGATGACGACCGCTTCCTCCCCGGCCACGCCGGATTACGATCTCGCCATCGTCGGCGCCGGCCCCGTCGGGCTCGCGCTCGCCGGCTGGCTCGCGCGCCGCAGCGCGACGCGGCACGCATCGATCGCGCTGATCGATGCGCGCGAACCGGCCGCGAGCGCGAACGACCCGCGCGCGATCGCCGTATCGCACGGCAGCCGCGTGCTGCTCGACACGCTCGCGTGGCCTGCCGACGCCACGCCGATCGAACATATCCACGTATCGCAGCGCGGCCATTTCGGCCGCACGCTGATCGACCGCGACGAACACGCGCTCGCCGCGCTCGGCTACGTCGTGCGCTACGGCTCGATCGTGCAGGCGCTCGCGGGCGCCGTGCGCGGCACGCGGGTCGACTGGCTCACGTCGACCACCGCACGCGCGCCGCGGCAGGACGCCGACGGCGTCACGCTGACGCTCGACGGCCCGCAAGGCGAGCGCACGCTGCGCGCGCGCATCGTCATCAATGCCGAAGGCGGGCTGTTCCACGAACAGCAGGCCGACGCAGGCAAGCATCGCCGCGACTACGGGCAGACCGCGCTCGTCGGCACGGTCACGGTCTCGGCGCCGCGCCCGAACGTCGCGTGGGAACGCTTCACGCACGAAGGCCCGCTCGCGCTGCTGCCGCTCGGCGGGCCGCGCCAGGCCGACTACTCGCTCGTCTGGTGCTGTGCGCCCGACGAAGCGGCGCGACGGGCCGCGCTGCCCGACGACGCGTTCCTGCGCGAGCTCGGCAGCGTGTTCGGCGAGCGCATGGGCGAATTCGTCGCGATCACCGGGCGCGCGTCGTTCCCGCTCGGCCTGAACGCGGCGCAGACGCTCGTCAGCGGCCGCATCGCGATCGTCGGCAATGCCGCGCAGACGCTGCACCCGGTTGCCGGCCAGGGGCTCAACCTCGGGCTGCGCGACGCGCACACGCTCGTCGACACGCTGTCCGCACAAGGCTTCGAAGCGACCGCGCTCGCGACCTTCAACGCGCGCCGCGCGCTCGACCGGCGCCTCACGATCGGCGCGACCGACACGCTCGCGCGCCTGTTTACGATCGACGCGGGCCCGCTTCCGCTGCTGCGCGGCGCGGCGCTCACCGCGCTCGAATTCGTGCCGCCGCTTAAAAAGGTGATCGCGCGCCAGATGATGTTCGGCCAGCGCAACTGACACGCGGCGCACCGCACGGCCTCTTCGGGCAAACCAGGCAAACCGGGTCAAATCGGCGGGGCGTGGGAATACGGTAAAATGCCCGTTTTCCGTCTTCCCTTCCCCTGCCCGCGCTTGTCGTGGGCGGCGCCATTGCGATGCCCGTTATCGGCCCTCACGTATTGCGTAACAACCTGTTCGTCGCCCCGATGGCCGGGGTGACGGATCGTCCGTTCCGCCAGCTGTGCAAGCGGCTGGGGGCCGGTTACGCCGTGTCCGAGATGGTCGCGTCCAACGCGCAGCTGTGGAAGAGCGCGAAGACGATGCGGCGCGCGAACCACGAAGGCGAAGTCGAGCCGATCGCGGTGCAGATCGCCGGCGCCGATCCGGCGATGATGGCCGAAGCGGCCCGCTACAACGTCGACAACGGCGCGCAGATCATCGACATCAACATGGGCTGCCCGGCGAAGAAGGTCTGCAACGTCGCGGCCGGCTCCGCGCTGCTGCAGAACGAGCCGCTCGTGCAGCGGATCGTCGAGGCGGTCGTCGCGGCGGTCGGCACGGGGCCCGATGCGGTGCCCGTCACGCTGAAGATCCGCACCGGCTGGGACCGCGAGCACAAGAACGCGATCACGGTCGCGCGCCTGGCCGAAGCGGCCGGCATCTCGATGCTCACCGTGCATGGCCGCACGCGCGCCGACCTCTACCGCGGCGACGCCGAGTACGACACCATCGCGGCCGTGAAGGCGGCCGTGCGGATTCCGGTCGTCGCGAACGGCGACATCACGTCGCCCGCCAAGGCGAAGGCCGTGCTCGATGCAACCGGCGCCGACGCGCTGATGATCGGTCGTGCCGCGCAAGGCCGGCCGTGGCTGTTCCGCGAAATCGATCATTTCCTGCAAACCGGCGAGCTGCTGCCCCCGCCGCGGATCGACGAGATCCAGCACGTGATGAACGAACACCTGGAAGACCACTACGCTTTCTATGGCGAATTCACCGGTGTGCGTACTGCGCGCAAGCACATCGGCTGGTACACTCGCGGCCTTTCCGGTGCCAACGGGTTCCGGCACCGAATGAACACGCTCGATTCCACCCGCGAGCAGCTCGCCGCCGTCAATGCATTCTTCGAGGCGCAAAAGGCGCTGTCGGACCACCTCGTCTACGTCGATGACGAAGCGGAAAACAGCCAGGGCGAGTCGGACGACCATAACCAGTTAGCAGCATGAGCAAGCACAACATCGAACAATGTGTCCGCGAGAGCCTGGACGTGTATTTCCGGGATCTAGACGGCTCCAATCCGCACGACGTCTATGAAATGGTGATGTCCTGCGTCGAAAAGCCGATGCTCGAGGTCGTGCTCGTACAGGCCGGCGGCAACCAGTCGCTCGCCGCCGAGTACCTCGGCATCAATCGCAATACGCTGCGCAAGAAGCTGCAGCAGCACGGCCTGCTGTAGGCGGCCGTCCCGTCCCCGTTTCCCTGGCTATTGGTGGTTCCATCATGATCAAGCAAGCGCTCATTTCCGTTTCCGACAAGACCGGCATCGTCGACTTCGCGAAGTCGCTGTCCGACCTCGGCGTCAAGCTGCTGTCGACGGGCGGCACCGCGAAACTCCTCGCCGACGCCGGCCTGCCCGTGACCGAAGTGGCCGATTACACGGGCTTCCCGGAAATGCTCGATGGGCGCGTGAAGACGCTCCACCCGAAGGTGCACGGCGGCATCCTCGCCCGCCGCGACCTGCCCGAGCACATGCAGGCGCTCGAACAGCACGGCATCCCGACGATCGACCTGCTCGTCGTGAACCTGTATCCGTTCGTCGCGACGATCGCGAAGGACGACTGCACGCTCGCCGATGCGATCGAGAACATCGACATCGGCGGCCCGACGATGCTGCGCTCGGCCGCGAAGAACCACCGCGACGTGACGGTCGTCGTCGATCCGGCCGACTACGCGGTCGTGCTCGATGAAATGAAGGCGAACGGCAACACGGTCGGCTACCCGACCAACTTCCGCCTCGCGACGAAGGTATTCGCGCACACCGCGCAATACGACGGCGCGATCACGAACTACCTGACGAGCCTGACCGACGAGCTGAAGCACGCATCGCGCAGCACGTACCCGGCCACGCTGAACCTGGCGTTCGACAAGGTGCAGGACCTGCGCTACGGCGAGAACCCGCACCAGAGCGCCGCGTTCTACCGCGACCTCGCGACGCCGGCCGGCGCGCTGGCGAACTACCGCCAGCTGCAGGGCAAAGAACTGTCGTACAACAACATCGCGGATTCGGACGCGGCGTGGGAGTGTGTGAAGACGTTCGACGCGCCGGCCTGCGTGATCATCAAGCATGCGAACCCGTGTGGCGTCGCGGTGGGCAACGACTCGGCCGACGCATATGCGAAGGCGTTCCAGACCGACCCGACCTCGGCATTCGGCGGCATCATCGCGTTCAACCGCGAAGTCGACGAAGCGGCCGCGCAGGCGGTGGCGAAGCAGTTCGTCGAAGTGCTGATCGCCCCGTCGTTCTCCGACGCCGCGAAGCAGGTGTTCGCCGCGAAGCAGAACGTGCGCCTGCTCGAGATTGCACTGGGTGACGGCCACAACGCATTCGACCTGAAGCGTGTTGGCGGCGGCCTGCTCGTGCAATCGCTCGATTCGCGCAACGTGCAGCCGAGCGAGCTGCGCGTCGTCACGAAGCGCCAGCCGACCGCGAAGGAAATGGACGACCTCCTGTTCGCGTGGCGCGTCGCGAAGTACGTGAAGTCGAACGCGATCGTGTTCTGCGGCAACGGCATGACGCTCGGCGTCGGCGCCGGCCAGATGAGCCGCGTCGATTCCGCGCGCATCGCGAGCATCAAGGCGCAGAACGCGGGCCTGACGTTGGCCGGCTCGGCCGTCGCGTCGGATGCGTTCTTCCCGTTCCGCGACGGCCTCGACGTCGTCGTGGCGGCCGGCGCGACCTGCGTGATCCAGCCGGGCGGCTCGATGCGCGACGACGAAGTGATCGCGGCGGCCGACGAGCACGGTATCGCGATGGTCCTGACGGGCGTGCGTCACTTCCGTCACTGATCGCGGCATGCGGCCCGCGCGGCCGCTGCACGGGAACCCGGCGGCATCACCCCCGCCGGGTTTTTTATTGCGCGGCGCCTTCGCGCACGACCGGGCGACCGGCTTGCCGCACCATTCGTTGTAGTATCGCTGCATCACGCCACTCTCCTCACTCATGCGAATTCTCGGCATCGACCCCGGCCTGCGCGTCACCGGCTTCGGCGTCATCGACGTCAGCGGCCACCGGCTCGCCTATGTCACGAGCGGCGTGATCCGCACACCGACGGCCGATCTGGCCACCCGGCTCGGCACGATCTTCCAGGGCGTCTCGACGATCGTGCGCGAACACGCACCCGATCAGGCCGCGATCGAAAAAGTGTTCGTCAACGTGAACCCGCAGTCGACGCTGCTGCTCGGCCAGGCGCGCGGCGCCGCGATCTGCGGCCTCGTCGCGGGCGGGCTGCCGGTCGCCGAATACACGGCGCTGCAGCTCAAGCAGGCCGTGGTCGGCTACGGCCGCGCGACCAAGACGCAGATGCAGGACATGGTCACGCGGCTGCTCAACCTGTCCGGCCAGCCGGGCTCCGACGCAGCCGACGCGCTCGGCATGGCGATCTGCCACGCGCACGGCGGCAACACGCTCAGCACGCTGGGCGGCCTGGCGCCGGCGCTCGCGCAGAAAGGGCTGCGCGTGCGGCGCGGCAGGTTGGTCGGCTGACGCTGCTGCGCATCGCGGCCCGTGGCCCGACGCGTCGGCTCCACTGCGTGGGCCGCCTGGACCCGGTTGGCCGCTTGCCCGCTTTACCCCCACCCGACATACCCGCGACACGCGCCGCTTCGGCCTGACGGCCGCGCCCATCGGCATTGCGCCGCGCGTGCGCTACACTCGCGCTTTCTTCCTCGCACCCCGTCCTCCATGATCGGTCGCATCGCCGGCATCCTGCTCGAAAAGAACCCGCCTCATCTGCTCGTCGACTGCAACGGCGTCGGCTACGAAATCGACGTGCCGATGAGCACCTTCTACAACCTGCCGCAAACGGGCGAGCGCGTCGTGCTGCTCACGCAGCAGATCGTCCGCGAGGACGCGCACCTGCTGTACGGCTTCCTGACGCCGCAGGAGCGCACGACCTTCCGCGAGCTGCTGAAGATCACCGGCATCGGCGCGCGCATGGCGCTCGCCGTGCTGTCCGGCATGAGCGTGCAGGAGCTCGCGCAGGCCGTGACGATGCAGGACGCCGCCCGCCTCACGCGCCTGCCCGGCATCGGCAAGAAGACCGCCGAGCGCCTGCTGCTCGAACTGAAGGGCAAGCTCGGCGCCGACCTCGGCGCGCTCGCCGGCGCCGCGTCGGCGTCCGACCACGCGACCGACATCCTCAACGCGCTGCTCGCGCTCGGCTACTCCGAAAAGGAAGGCCTCGCAGCGATCAAGAACGTGCCGGCCGGCACCGGCGTGTCCGAAGGCATCAAGCTCGCGCTGAAGGCACTGTCGAAGGCGTAACGCACGTTCGATCCGGCCGTCGAAGCCAGTGTCGCGCCGCCGCGCGGCGCTCGCCAGTCGGCCGTTCGGCCAGGTGGTCCCGCCTGCGCCGCGCGGTACAATGGCCGCATGATTGAAACCGACAAACTCGCCACCGAGCAGCGGATCATCGCCGCCACGCCCGCCTCGTCGCACGAGGAGGTGTTCGAACGTGCGTTGCGGCCGCGCCAGCTCGACGACTACGTCGGCCAGGAAAAGGTGCGCGGCCAGCTCGAGATCTTCATCGAAGCCGCGAAGCGCCGCTCCGAGCCGCTCGATCACGTGCTGCTGTTCGGGCCGCCGGGTCTCGGCAAGACGACGCTCGCACACATCATCGCGCGCGAGATGGGTGTGAACCTGCGTCAGACGTCGGGCCCCGTGCTCGAGCGCGCGGGCGATCTCGCCGCGCTGCTGACGAACCTCGAAGCGAACGACGTGCTGTTCATCGACGAGATCCACCGGCTGTCGCCGGTCGTCGAGGAAATCCTGTATCCGGCGCTCGAGGATTACCAGATCGACATCATGATCGGCGAAGGCCCGGCCGCGCGCAGCGTGAAGCTCGACCTGCAGCCGTTCACGCTGGTCGGCGCGACCACCCGCGCGGGGATGCTGACCAACCCGCTGCGCGATCGTTTCGGGATCGTCGCGCGCCTCGAGTTCTACGACGCCGAACAACTGTCGCGCATCGTGCGCCGCTCGGCGTCGCTGCTGAATGCGCAGATCGATCCGAACGGCGCGCTGGAAATCGCGAAGCGCGCGCGCGGCACGCCGCGGATCGCGAACCGGCTGCTGCGCCGCGTGCGCGACTTCGCGGAAGTGAAGGCCGACGGCCAGATCACCGCGGCCGTTGCCGACGCCGCGCTCGCGATGCTCGACGTCGATCCGGTCGGCTTCGACCTGATGGACCGCAAGCTGCTCGAAGCGATCCTGTACAAGTTCGATGGCGGCCCGGTCGGCATCGACAACCTCGCGGCGGCGATCGGTGAGGAGCGCGACACGATCGAGGACGTGCTCGAACCGTACCTGATCCAGCAGGGCTTCCTGCAGCGTACGCCACGCGGGCGCGTCGCGACGCTGCTCACGTATCGCCACTTCGGGCTGTCGGTGCCCGATGCGCGCCGCACCGAACGCGACGAGTGGGATACCCCCGACGGCAAGTAATCCGCCGCCGAGCCGCACCCGCCATGACGACACCGCCCAGCCGCCACCCCACCGCACCCGCGCGGGGCCCGCGCTGGGCCGAGCCGATCCGCAAGCGGCTCGTGGCCGGCATCACGCACCTGACGGCCGGCGGCGGCGGCCCGTCGATCGATCTCTCCTCTCCGCCTGGCGACCCAGGGCTGTTCGGCCCCGACGCCGTCTGCTGGCGCGTGCATGCCGATTTCACGTCGATGATGACGGGCGGCATCGCCGCGCTGCTGCTGCAGGCGCTCCACCCGCTCGCACTCGCGGGCGTGTGGGATCATTCGTCGTTCCGCACCGACATCTTCGGCCGCTTGCGGCGCACCGCCACGTTCATCACGGGAACGACGTTCGGCAGCCGCGCGGACGCGCTCGCGCTGATCGAACGCGTGAAAGCGATCCATGCGCACGTCTCGGGCAACGCGCCGGACGGGCGGCCGTACCGCGCCGACGATCCCGCGTTGCTCACCTGGGTGCATGTCGCGGAAGTGTCGAGCTTCCTTGCCGCGCATCTGCGTTACGTGAATCCGGCGCTGTCCGGCGAGTTGCAGGACCGCTATTACGCGGAAACTGCACTGATCGCCGAGCTGCTCGGCGCGCACGAGGTGCCGCGTTCGCGCGCCGAGGTAGCGGCCTATCTCGCGCGCATGCTGCCCGAGCTCGAAGCCGGGCCGCGTACCTTCGACGTGATGTCCATTCTGCTGAACGTGCCCGTCGCGAGGCCCGCGCTGCGGCCTGCCGCGTCGCTGGTGATGCATGCCGGGATCGACCTGCTGCCGCCGTGGGCGCAGCGCATGCTCGGCGTGTCGACGTTCGCGCCGTTGCGGCGCGCGGTGGTCCGGCCCGGCATCCGCGCCGTCGCCCCCGTGCTGCGCTGGGCGCTCGTCAACGGCGCGTCGAAGCGTGCGCGCCGCCGCGCGACGGCTGCCCCGTCCGACGGCACTCCGCCTGCCTGACGATCCGCTTCTTCGGATCATTTCAATTTACCGTCAAATACCTGTGACAAGCTGACGGGCTTCCCCCCGCGCACGGTCGCACGCCCTGCCCGTCACGCACGCCCGTGGCCCGCGCGGAGTCCCGCCCACCCGCTACCGACGCCCGATGCCCGCGATGTCACGCCTGCCGATCCGTTTCGCCCTTGCCGCCAGCCTGTCCACCGTCGTCGCCCTCGCCGCGTGCGGAGGCGATGATGTCACCGCCGTTGCGCGCACGGACGCGCAACCGCCGTCCGGCGGCACGACGACGACGCCGGCTCCGACGCCGCCCGCCACCACCCCGCCGCAACCGGGCAAATGGAAAGCCGCGCGCGCCGGCGACCTGATCGACGTGACGCTCGGCGATCTCCATCCGACGCAGGGTGCGATCGGCTACGACCAGATCTACTACAAGCTCGGCCGCTACGAACTGCAGCCCGACAAGAAGTTCGACGACTTCTGCGCGGACGAAGGCCTCGGCGGCGTCGCATCGAGCGGCTACACGGCCCGATCGTCGCTGCGCGAACCGGCCAGCTACACGTGCGCGACGACCGACGCGAACGCCCGCGACCGCTCGGTGCTGAACCCCGTCGTGATCGGCCCGAACGGCGATGCGCTGTACCTGACCGACGGCCACCACGGCCTGTCGACCTATTACGAGACGCCCGACGGCGGCCCGTCGCTGCACGTGCACGTCGTCGTCAAAGACAACCTCAGCGACTACTCGGGCGACGCGTTCTGGCAACAGATGCAAAGCCGCGGCTATCTCCGCCTGAAGAACGGCGAAGCCCAGCCGATCACGACCGCGCAACTGCCGAGCGGCCTCGGCCTGAAACTCGGGATGACGAACGACCGCTACCGCTCGCTCGTCTATTTCACGCGCGACATCGGCTACAGCAAGCCCGCACAAGCGACCGACTACCTCGAGTTCTACTGGGCCGACTGGCTGCGCGCGCAGCCCGGCACGTTCGCGCTGGCGAACTACGACCTCACGCGCGGCGGCACGACCGATCCCGACCCGGCGAAGGCCGACACGGGCTACCTGAATGCGGTCTGGAATGCGTCGACGCGGATGGTCGCGGCCACCGACCCCGTGATCGACGGCAAGACGGGCGCCGACCTCGGGCGCGCCGATACGATCAACGGCGGGAAGAAATACAACAAGGGGGAATTCGACAAGCTGCGCCAGCCGATCACGGCCGACAAGCCCGGCAAGATCGCGTACGCGCTCGACTACAAGACGCGCCACGCGCTGCCGCAGTAAGCGTCACGCAGCAAGAAGGCGAACCCCGGGCCGGCCACCATGCCGGACGGGGCTGGCGTGCTCAGAGCACCCTACGGTACCCGTCGTCATCGTCGCTCGCGGCTTCGAGATGCGACACGTCGGCCCACCGCACGACCTGCGCGCGGCCATCCACGTAATCGACGACGTTGATGCTGGTGTTGAGCAGTTGATAGCTGCGCGGCGCCGACAGCTCGATCCCGTTCGCGAAGCGATACACACAATCGAGCACGCCGCCGTGCGCGACGCACGCGATCCGGCCGCCCGGATGCGCGGCGACGATCGGTTCGAGCGCATGCAGCACGCGGTGATAGAACTCACGCTGCGACTCGCCACCCTCCGGCGCGAAGCCCGGGTCGCGCGTCTGCCACGCCGCA